>NZ_CEVCIF010000007.1:0-94233 GCF_982245605.1 Coprobacter fastidiosus
AGAAGAAGTCGAGAAACTGATGAGCGGTGATGCTTCGGGTAGAGTGTCGAGATAAAATGCGATTACTTAAAACCTGTCTAAATTTTCCGATAAAAGATTATCTAAACAGGTTTCCATTTTTATAATATAGAGAAGTCCTTTACCAAATCACTTCTCAATTATTATTTCGTTTTATACAAAAATAATATGGCAAGATTTTCAAAAATAGAGGTACTCAACGCTATGGCCTCTACAGGTATGGTACCTGTGTTCTACAATAAAGACGTTGAGATTGCAAAAAGCGTAGTAAAAGCATGTTACGAAGGCGGAGTAAGAGCTTTCGAATTTACTAATCGCGGAGACTTCGCCCAAGATGTTTTTGCGGAATTAGTAAAATTTGCAGCAAAAGAATGTCCTGAAATGATCTTAGGAATCGGCTCTATCGTCGATCCGGGAACAGCATCTTTATATATACAATTGGGAGCAAACTTTGTTGTCGGTCCGTTATTTAATCCTGAAATAGCAAAAGTTTGTAACCGTCGTCTTATCCCTTATACTCCGGGATGCGGATCGGTATCTGAAATCGGATTTGCACAGGAAGTCGGTTGTGATCTCTGTAAAGTATTCCCTGCAGGAAACGTCGGAGGTCCATCATTCGTAAAAAATGTAAAAGCTCCTATGCCTTGGTCTATGCTTATGGTTACCGGAGCTGTAGAACCTACCGAAGAAAATCTTTCGGCATGGGTCAAAGCCGGAGTTACATGCGTAGGTATGGGCTCGAACCTCTTCCCTGCAGACATCATAAAAGCAAAAGACTGGGCTGCCATCACAAATAAATGCAAAGAGGCACTGGCATTTATTAAGAAATACAGATAAACACATATAAAAATACTTTTCCGATTCTTTTATCGGAAAAGTATTTTTTCATTTGAAAAACACAAAAACAGAACAAATAATGAGTAGATTACAAGAAAACGCCGCGAAAATGACAAATTACAGATGGGCGATCTGCGCCATGTTATTTTTCGCAACAACTGTCAATTATCTCGACAGACAAGTATTATCATTAACGTGGGATGAGTTCATAAAGCCCGAATTCCATTGGGATGAATCACACTACGGAACTATCACATCCGTATTTTCAATCGTATATGCGATATGCATGTTATTCGCAGGTCGATTTATCGATTGGATGGGAACAAAAAAAGGATATTTATGGTCTATCGGTGTATGGTCGGCCGGAGCATGTCTCCATGCTGTATGCGGTATCATCACCGAATCATACGTAGGATTGCATAGTGCCGCCGAGCTAATGAGCGCAACTGGAGATGTCGCAGTTATTATCGCAACGATAAGCATGTATTGCTTTCTTGCCGCCAGATGCGTATTGGCATTAGGTGAAGCCGGAAACTTCCCTGCAGCGATTAAAGTAACAGCAGAATATTTCCCTAAAAAAGACCGCGCTTATGCAACATCTATTTTTAATGCAGGTGCTTCGATCGGAGCATTGATTGCACCGCTAAGCATTCCCGTATTGGCGAAAATCTGGGGATGGGAAATGTCTTTTATTATCATCGGTGCTCTCGGATTCGTATGGATGGGATTCTGGGTATTTATGTACAGCGCTCCTTCTAAAAGTAAATTTGTAAATAAAGCAGAATTAGAATATATCGAACAGGATAAAGATCAAGATGTAACTCCCGTCGAAGAACTGAAGGAAGCCCGCAAAATGAGCTTTTTGGAATGTTTTTCTTATAAACAGACATGGGCTTTTGCTTTCGGAAAATTCATGACAGACGGAGTTTGGTGGTTTTTCCTTTTCTGGACACCATCTTATTTAAATACTCAGTTCGGAATTAAAACATCCGAAGGATTAGGGATGGCCTTGATTTTTACACTTTATGCCATCACGATGTTATCTATTTACGGCGGTAAATTACCGACCATATTTATCAATAAAACCGGGATGAATCCTTATGCTGCTCGTATGAAAGCTATGCTCATTTTTGCATTTTTCCCGTTACTTGTATTATTAGCCCAACCTTTAGGTACAATTTCTCCTTGGTTTCCTGTAATTATGATCGGAATCGGAGGTGCAGCACATCAGTCATGGTCTGCCAATATCTTCTCCACCGTAGGCGATATGTTCCCTAAAAGTGCAATTGCTACTATCACCGGTATCGGCGGTATGGCAGGAGGTGTAGGATCTATGATCTTACAGAAATGTGCGGGTAACCTATTTGTATATGCAGATGAAATACAAATGGAATTCATGGGATTTATAGGTAAACCGGCTGGATATTTCATTATTTTCTGCATCTGCGCCGTAGCATATTTGATCGGCTGGATCGTTATGAAAACTCTCGTACCGAAATACAAACCGATTGAATTATAAAAATATACAAGGTTTTTACCCGATAAAAAATCCCGGAATCTGCCGGGATTTTTTTATTTATAATATCCCCCTATGTATTTATTTGATATTTATTACCATATACTTACAAAACAAATATCCTCAAACAGATGTTTTAATTGCACAAAAGAATAAAAACTAAAAAATATCAGGAATATGGTAAAAATAGATTTAAGTAAATACGGAATTACGAATGTAGAAAAAATCATCTATAATCCCTCATACGATGAACTTTTCAAAGCAGAAACCGATCCGTCACTCACCGGTTATGAAAAAGGCATAGTAACCAACACCGGTGCTGTCGCAGTAAAAACAGGAAAGTTTACGGGAAGATCACCTAAAGACAAATATACGGTTAAAGATAAAACGACAGAAAATACCATGTGGTGGGACGGAAAAATCAACAAGCCGATCTCCACTGAAATATGGAATGAGTTGAAACAGCTCGTAATTAAGGAACTATCCGATAAGAAAAAACTATATGTCGTAGATGCATATTGCGGAGCAAATAAAGACACTCGGTTAAAAGTCCGTTTCATTATGGAAGTTGCATGGCAGGCACATTTTGTGAAGAACATGTTCATACGTCCGACCGAAGAAGAGTTAAAAGAGTTCGGAGAACCGGATTTTATCGTACTCAACGGTTCTAAAGTTACCAATCCCGAATGGAAAGAACAAGGATTAAACTCCGAAGTCTTCGTTGTTTTCAATCTGACAGAACGTATGCAGATCATTGGGGGAACATGGTATGGCGGTGAAATGAAGAAAGGGATGTTCAGCATGATGAACTATTATCTGCCGTTAAAAGGAATAGCCTCTATGCACTGCTCTGCAAATGTCGGATTAAACGGAGATGTCGCTCTCTTTTTCGGATTATCCGGTACTGGGAAAACGACCTTATCAACCGACCCGAAGCGTCTATTGATAGGAGATGACGAACATGGGTGGGACGATAACGGAGTATTCAATTTTGAAGGAGGATGCTACGCCAAAGTAATCAACCTAAGTCAAGAAAACGAACCGGAAATCTGGAGCGCAATACGAAGAGATGCTTTATTGGAAAATGTTACCGTACACGCCGACGGAAGTATCGATTATGCAGATAAGTCAATTACGGAAAATACTCGTGTCAGTTACCCCATTTATCATATAGACAACATCGTAGAGCCATCGAAAGCCGGGCATGCTTCCAAAATTATTTATTTATCGGCAGATGCATACGGTGTATTGCCTCCGGTATCAATACTTGATGAAAAACAGGCACAATATCATTTTATCAGCGGATATACATCAAAACTTGCCGGGACAGAACGAGGTATTACCGAACCAGAACCCTCTTTTTCCCCTGCATTCGGAGAAGCGTTCCTAACCGTGCATCCAATGATGTACGCTGCTGTATTAGCCAGAAAAATGAAAGATCATCATTGCAAGGCATATCTTGTAAACACCGGTTGGAATGGAACGGGAAAACGTATTTCGATCAAGGAAACCCGCGCTATTATCGATGCAATACTTTCGGGTGATATTGAAAAAGCCCCGACCAAGCATATTCCTATTCTCAATTTGACCATACCGACCGAACTGCCGGGTGTAAACTCTGGAATCCTCGATCCGAGAGATACTTACTCTAATGTCGAAGAATGGAGTAAAAAAGCACAATCTCTGGCCAATAAATATGCCGACAACTTTGTGCAATATGCCACAACACCCGAAGCCGAAGCATTGATAGAGTTCGGCCCTCAACGTGAAAAGAAATAAGAAACTCTTTTTTCATATTCCCTGTCAAACGTCTTCTAATCCGGAATCCCGCAAGCAATGTCTAAGTGAGAGAGTTTTCCTCACGGTATCAGGGATTTCTCATTGGCTGAATCTGACAGGGATTTTTATTGAAAAGTCTGTCCTCTACATTTTCAAACAATCATTCCTTACAATAAACTCGCCATCGATAAATATATTAAAAACTAATCTCAATCGTTTTTCCTGAATAATTTATCCGTTTTGTCGGCAAAGAATGTGAAATAAAAAAATACTCAATACAGAGTACTACTGATCCGTTAACAAAATTTAGACAGTTCCTCAATATCATGAACAAAATTTTAAACAAATTACAAGAAACTCATATACAGACAAAAAGCTCTTTTATCAAAGGAAAAGTAACAACATCTGAAAATAAAATTTGTCTGAAATAATTTTGAGATTTAAGAATTAGTACTACCTTTGCACAGCATTACGAAAGCAACTCATGCTGCTTAAGGAAGGATGGGTGAGTGGCTGAAACCAACAGTTTGCTAAACTGTCGTACTCGTAAGGGTACCGGGGGTTCGAATCCCCCTCCTTCCGCCATACAAAAGCCTGTAAATTGAATTTACAGGCTTTTGTATTAAAACGACATTCAATATTTCTCAACTAAACAAAAAATCAATATTTTTGTAAATAAACCATCGAAACGATATTGAAAGGCAATACCCAAAACCGGATAGATAAATTCTTAAAGGATATAGGCATTTATGCGATAGGCAATTTAGGATCAAAGCTGATCACATTTATGCTTGTGCCGCTATATACACACTATATTACGAATACAGATGAATTCGGATATTATGATATTTGCCTTACCGTAATCTTTCTTTTTATCCCGTTCGTGACATTGCAATTAAGGGACGGCGCTTTCCGATTCCTTCTTGATTGCAATACAAAAAGAGACAAAGCTCAAATAGTATCCTTCGTATATCGCACGCTAATCACATCCATATCGATCTCCGCAATAATAGCTTTAATCATTTCATTTTTCATAAAAGTCGAATATTTATGGTATTCTTTATTATTGCTATGTGTAATGTCTTTTTATGAGGTAATTACACAAGTAACACGAGGATTAGGATACACAAAAGTTTTTGTTACTACCGGAATTATTTCATCCTTTTGCATAGGAATTTTCAGTATCCTATTTGTCGTATTACTAAATATGGGAATCACAGGAATATTTCTCGCCAATATTCTTGCACGTATAGTAGCCCTTATTTATATAGAGATGAGAATAAAGATTATAGCAAACTATTTTCATTTTAACATAAAAAACCGTGCGTTGAAACGTGATATACTGAAATACTCTCTTCCGTTATTACCCGGAGTGATATGCTGGTGGCTTACCGGAAGCAGCGACCGTTTTTTTATCGAACACTATTTAGGATTAAGTTATAACGGAATATATGCAGTAGCACTGCGTTTCACGTCTATATTGCAAACTTTAGTAACAATTTTTTATCAAGCATGGCAAGAAACCGCTATCCGTCAATATGAAAGCAAAGATCGGAATAAATTCTTTTCCGACATGTTCAATGGCTATATATATATACTTTCGATCATCTTACTACTTTACTCATTTGGTCTTAAACTAAACTATTTCTGGCTTATCGACAAAAGTTATCAAGAGAGTGTGAACTACATATATCTCATGGGGGTTTCAACCATGCTTTTCGCAATAGCGGCATTTCTTGATATGGGCTACCAATGTGCACGTGATACAGCACGCACACTACCTGCTATCATATTAGCTTCAATTGTAAATGTTGTTATGAATTACTTCATGGTACAAAAATTCGGCATATATGGAGTAATAACAACATCGATAGTAACATACGGAGTACTTTTAGCATATCGTCTTCACGACATGAGACGCTACTTTAAGCTAAAATTATATCGACTGACATGGATTCCGATTTTCATAACCGTAATAAGCTCAATTGCTTTCCATATATGCAATATATGGTGGCAAGATATTATTTATGTTACAATCATGTTATCTCTATTAATTATAGCTATTCCTAAAAAACTTCTAAACAAAATATCTCAGAAACTACATCACTTCACATAACCTGCCTGTAGAATTATACATTAGAGATAGCTTTTATTTTAGTTTTAACAAAGCGATTTGCTTTAATAAAAAAAGTACAAAATACCGGATAACGAAGCAACATCTTTAATACTCGTGTCTTAACAGGAAAATCCGAAGAATCACAATGAAGAACTTGCTTTACCCAATCATCATTTTTATCGACACGTGATAAATAAAATGCTAATCTGTCGATCTCCATAATACGGACCGATTTCTCATACTTCTCATATAGACCTCTATTCTCTAAATCGGTTCGAATAATTTCAAAATATTGTTTCCAAAGAATCTGATTACTAAGCTTTCCTGTTATCGACAACGATGTATCGATACAATAATATTTATAAACAATATCATTAAATATTCCGGCCTGATTTACATATTTCGAAAGTTTGATATTCATCAATACATCTTCACTCGGAAGTTTAATATTGCTATCAGTAAACACATCATCATGCCAAATATCGCGACGAGTCATAGAGAAACAACCGCATATAGATCTTAAATCCAAAATATAGGATAAAAACTCTTCTCCCGACAGAATCTTTTCAAAAGGATGGTAAACCGGATATTGCTTTTGAGATAAAATCCTCATATAAGCACCATAAGCAATATCGAGATTGTTATCTATACAATGATGATACAATGTTTCTACAGCCGTCGAAAGTATTTCGTCATCAGAATCCACAAAAAACAAATAATTTGCAATAGAAATCCTTATTCCTGTACGTCGTGCTTCAGCAGCTCCCATATTTTTTTGATGAAAAACTCTTATTCGGGAATCTTTATGTGTATATGCATCTGCAATCTGACCGGAATTATCAGAAGAACCATCATCGACAAGTATAATTTCAATATTTTCCAATGTCTGAGCAATTACACTATCAACACAACGTGATAAATACCTTTCTGTATTATAAACAGGAATTATAACTGCAACGTCAGGTTTTCTCATAAATTCATCTTTTTTTCGGATAAACAAATATAATCAAATAATAAATAACCATCAATATTTTCTAAACTCCACAAACATTACCTATTCTTTTTATCCATAACAAAGAACTCTTTTTATAAAATTCTTACTTTTGATCTGATTATTCTCATATATGATAAAAATATAAAATTCTCAATCTATAGAGTCATATATCTTTGGTCAACTGATTTCCGGAATCAACTTTAATGAAACTCCTCTCTGCAACGAATATGAACAATGCATTTTTAAGAATTGCATATTTCATAATTGTGACCTATCCCATAAAATTTTCAGAGAATGCAAATTCGAAAGCTGCGACCTCAGCTTATCCAAAATGAACAATACGACTTTAAGCGAAATAGACTTTCTCGGATGTAAGATTCTGGGAGTTCAATTCAATGAGTGCCGTCGTTTTCTCCTTTCGTTCAGATTCGAAAACTGTTCATTGCGACTATCTGTTTTTTATAATCTCAAGTTAAAAGAAGCTTGTTTCAATAAATGTGATCTGCAAGAAGCCGATTTCACCGAGACAGATTTAACCAACGCATCTTTTCAGGAGTGCAACTTATACAGGGCAATATTCGATCACGCAAATTTGGAGAAAGCCGACTTCCGCACATCAAATTACTATTCCATCAATCCAGAAACAAACCGATTAAAAGGCGCTCGTTTTTCCCTCAACGGACTTCCAGGATTATTAGAGCGATACGGAATTATAATCGAATAACCCTACCAATTAAGTGTCTTGTTTAAATTTTATGGAAATGTTTTCTTTTTCCAATCCACTCCACTTGTAATAAAATGCTTTTTTGACTCTCTCCCCTAATTATAATCAATTCTCACCCCCTCTGTCTCAATCATCATTATTTATCTCCAGATAAAAATTTGAACAAACTCTAAAAAAACAGAGATTTTACTTTTGGTAAAATCCCTGTTTTTTTCTATACAATATATGCCTTATGCAAGGAATCCCAACAAAATACCGGCTGCAACAGCAGAACCTATAACTCCCGCAACATTAGGTCCCATAGCATGCATCAACAAATAGTTAGTCGGATCATATTCCAACCCTACTACCTGAGATATACGTGCCGAATCGGGCACAGCCGATACTCCGGAATTTCCGATCAACGGATTGATCTTATTTCCTTTTTTCAAAAACAGATTAAAAAACTTAACAAATAAAATTCCGGCAGCCGTAGCAATTACAAATGACAAAGCACCTAAAGCGAATATTTTCACAGAGTCCATCGTCAAGAACTGCGATGCCTGAGTCGAAGCACCTACCGTAACACCCAGCAAAATCGTAATGACATCGATCAGCGGTCCACGTGCTGTTTCGGCAAGACGACGAGTTACTCCACTCTCTTTCAATAAATTTCCGAAGAATAGCATTCCCAACAAAGGAAGGCCCGAAGGCACTAAGAAACAAGTCAACAGCAAACCTGCAATAGGGAAAATTATCTTCTCCGTCTGAGAAACGACACGAGGAGGTTTCATCCGGATAAGCCTTTCCTTTTTAGTCGTCAGCAAACGCATAATAGGAGGCTGTATCACCGGGACTAATGCCATATAGGAATAGGCTGAAATAGCGATAGCACCCATAAGGTTAGGAGCAAGTTTTGAAGACAAGAAAATTGCAGTAGGTCCATCAGCCCCGCCGATAATACCGATCGCCCCTGCCTGATTGGGCTCAAATCCCATCATCAACGCAATCGCATAAGCTCCGAAAATACCGAATTGAGCAGCAGCTCCTATAAGCATAAGTTTAGGATTCGATATCAAAGCCGAAAAGTCGGTCATTGCACCGATTCCCAAAAAGATCAAAGGAGGATACCATCCCTGCACCACTCCTTGATAAAGGATATTCAACACCGAGCCTTCTTCATAAATCCCCACCTGCAATCCGGCATCTTTAAAAGGAATATTTCCGATCAAAATACCGAAACCGATAGGAATAAGCAACATCGGTTCAAACTCTTTTGCAATAGCCAAATAAATAAAAAGGATACCGCAAAGGATCATTATCAGGTTTCCCATCTCAAAATTGGCAAACCCGGTATAAGTGAAAAACTCCTGAATATTCTCACTTAAGAATGTTAAAAATTCCCCACCCATACGCTTATCCTATAATCAGAATATCCGCACCTTCGAGTACAGAATCTCCTTTGTTTACTTTTATTTCAGTTACTTTTCCATCCCGATCGGCATTAATGACATTCTCCATTTTCATAGCTTCAAGAATCGCCACTTTCTGACCGCGTTTTACCGTGTCTCCAACCTTAACCGATATTTCGAGAATAACACCGGGCAGCGGAGTGCGGACAGCACCTGCCGTTGTAGAAGCTACCGGGCGGCTCACCACCGGCTCTCCGGTAGGAGTCACAGGAGCAGCTTGCGGACGAGTCAACGGTTTTATTTGTTTTTTTGCAGGTTTATCCAATTGCACTTTATAAGGAGTTCCATTTACCTCCACTTCGGCAACAGACTCATCTACACTATTAATACTTACCTTATAAAGATTACCGTTTATTTTATATTTAAAATCTTTCATGTGTATAAAATTTCTGAGTTATTTTTTTGTAGGTAATTCACGCAAGCCGTAGATCTTAGAGTTCCACGGAGAATAACGGCGCGTAACATGCTTCATCGTCAGAATAGTTTCTTCATAATCATGTTCTGCCTCCATATACTCATATAAAGCCAACGATATCACAGCCAAAACTTCTCCCGGGATATCTGCTTCTTCTTTAGCACTCTTCAAATCTCCTCCTTTAGCTTTCATTGCCCGTTTGGCGCTCATCCAAACGGCCGTACGACCAATCTGCTTAAATACCAAATATAAAAGTATCAAAGCGAGAAATACAACAGACATCGCCGTCAATGACATAGCAACGCCATCCGGATCTTTTTCTGCAAATTTATCTACTTTCGGATTGCTGTTTTCTACATAGTTTGCCGCATCAGGTGTAGGATGCGGAAGTATTTTCAATTCCCTGCTCCCATCTACCGGAGCACCATAGCTCTCATCAGGTCCCAGAGGAGGAACAATGACCTCATCGATCAGATTCTTACCACTTGCATCGAACAGACCAATATAATTTTCTTTATTCGGCTCTAATACGAAATTCGTATGAAATGCTCCATGATGGGTCAGATTATCCGCCCACAAAAGAACACGCTGACGAGGTCCTATCTTTGTCTTAAGATCTCCTTTAGAGATCATGTATTTTTTCGGGTTACTCTTATCATTAGTAATATAACAACCCGCCATCTGCACTGTCCCGGCAGAAGAATTATAAATCTCAATCCAAGCTCCCCGATTACCAAAAGGATCGACATAATTGCTTACATTATTCGTCAACACCTCGTTGATCCGCAAAGCTGAAGTCGATTGCGCTGTTACAGTACACACAGAAGCCAAAACCAGCAGCAATACTCCTATACTACGTTTTACCATACTTCTCAAATTTTTAAGAGTTACTACAATGGCAGATTATCGTGTTTCTTTGCCGGATTAGTCAACTTTTTCGTCTGTAATTGCTGCAAGGCACGAATAATACGGAAACGGGTATTGCGCGGCTCGATCACATCGTCGATATAACCGTAACGGGCTGCATTATAAGGATTAGCAAAAACTTTTTTATATTCAGCCTCTTTTTCAGCAGCCGTAGCAGCAGGATTCTCCGAAGCTGCTACCTCCTTAGCAAATATCACTTCTACTGCTCCGGACGGACCCATAACGGCAATTTCAGCAGTCGGCCATGCATAATTGACATCCCCCCGCAAATGTTTAGAACTCATCACACAATAAGCTCCTCCGTAAGATTTACGTAATGTAACGGTCACTTTAGGTACGGTAGCCTCACCATACGCATATAATAACTTAGCACCATGTAAAATTACTCCGCCATACTCCTGTCCCGTTCCCGGCAAGAATCCCGGAACATCTACCAAAGTTACTAAAGGTATATTGAAAGCATCGCAGAAACGCACAAAACGGGCGGCCTTCCGAGAAGCATTTATATCAAGTACTCCGGCCATCTTATTGGGCTGATTAGCAATAATACCTACCGACTGGCCGTTAAAACGAGCAAAACCTACAATAATGTTTTGTGCATAATCTTTATGCACTTCAAGGAACTCGCCATTATCGATAATCGCTCCGATTACTTCATACATGTCATAAGCACGATTCGGCTCATCCGGTATAATATCATTTAACGAATCTTCAAGGCGATCTATCGGATCTTCACAATCTACCAACGGCGGTTCTTCCATATTATTCTGAGGCAAGAAACTCATCAGATGCCGGATCAACTTCAATCCATCTTCTTCCGTATCTACCGCAAAATGTGCCACTCCCGATTTTGTAGCATGCACACTTGCCCCGCCTAACTGCTCTTGAGTCACATCTTCACCCGTAACAGTCTTTACGACTTTCGGTCCGGTAAGAAACATGTAACTAGTACCACGAGTCATAATATTAAAATCGGTAAGAGCGGGAGAATATACCGATCCTCCGGCACATGGTCCGAATATACCTGAGATTTGAGGGATGACCCCAGATGCCAAAATATTCCGCTGAAATATTTCGGCATATCCAGCCAAAGCATTAACCCCTTCTTGAATACGAGCACCACCGGAATCATTAATCCCGATTACCGGTGCACCCATCTTCATGGCCTGATCCATAATCTTACATATCTTCATAGCAAAAGTTTCGGAAAGAGAACCTCCGAACACGGTAAAGTCCTGTGCAAAAACATACACCAGACGTCCGGCAATCGTTCCCGTTCCGGTCACTACGCCATCGCCCAAATAGCTTTCTTTGTCAATTCCGAAATTTACGCTTCTATGCCGCACAAACATATCTATTTCTTCAAAAGAGCCCTCGTCTAGTAGCATAGAAATACGTTCGCGAGCCGTATATTTACCTTTCTTATGTTGAGATTCGATACGTCTCTCTCCCCCTCCTAAACGAGCCTGTTCCCGCAAAGCGATCAGCTCTTTCACTTTTTCAAGTTGATTACTCATGGTAATGGATTTATTGTTTATTTTTTATTTGGATCTTCACACAGTTCGGTCAATACGCTGCAAGTCGATTTCGGATGCAAAAACGCTATATTCAACCCTTCCGCTCCTTTACGAGGAGCTTTATCGATAAGTCTCACACCCTTGCTTTCCACTTCGGCTAAAGCATCGGCTACGCCATCTACGGCAAATGCGATATGATGAATGCCCTCTCCCCGTTTCTCGATAAACTTCGCAATCGTACTATCTTCACTGGTAGGCTCTAACAATTCTATTTTAGTCTGGCCGACTTTAAAAAAAGCAGTTTTTACTTTCTGATCGGCAACCTCTTCTACCGAATAACATTTTAACCCTAAAACTCCTTCATAATAGGGAAGAGCTTCTTCAATACTTTTCACAGCAATCCCCAAATGTTCGATATGTGTCAAATTCATAATATAAAAATTTAATTAGTCAATTTAATCAATATAAATAAGAATAAAGAAACCGGGTTTCCAGAACGAAATCCCGGACCATTCCCGACAAATATAAAAGAATAAACCCATATAAAGAAATATTTCCATAAATAAATATGGTTACAAATCTATACAAAACCGACTTTCTCTTATTTTCAATACGTCCAAGACTTCTTTCCGATTCCACCGACTTCAGAAAAGCGTTTATCCGTTAATCTCAATCTCGTGATTTAAAACATTTCCATATCAGTTCCGTCCGACATATCGTAAATGATTTTCACGACAAATACCAAATTAAAAAACAGGCTGTTCCGGTGTAAACTATTTCTTTCCGAATTTGTTAGAAATCTATCCGGTCAACCCTGATGAAAGAATGAATATAGAATTTATTTTTTACTTAAATTCTGCCAATTCGACAGAAAAATATGACAAATATTTGGTAAAATAGCCGTACAAACTGACAAAAAAATGGAAACATAAACTCATTTTTTCTGGCACATGATTTGATACACTACTTGTGCTACCGTTTAAAAGGTACGGATAAATCAATACTCCGATCAGACAAACGATACAAATTAAAATCAAGAATATAAACAATTAAAAAAATAATTACGATGGGAAAAATTATTGGAATAGACTTAGGAACAACCAACTCTTGTGTTTCCGTTATGGAAGGTTCAGAACCGGTTGTTATTGCGAACAGCGAAGGTCGTAGAACGACTCCTTCTATTGTCGCATTCGTAGACGGAGGTGAACGTAAAGTCGGAGACCCGGCAAAACGTCAGGCGATCACCAACCCTACACGTACGATTTTCTCCATTAAACGTTTCATGGGAGAAACTTATGATCAAGTAGCTTCCGAAATAGCTCGTGTTCCTTATAAGGTTGTCAAGAGTGAAAACAATACTCCGAGAATCGATATTGACGGACGTCTTTATTCTCCTCAGGAAATTTCGGCTATGATTCTTCAGAAAATGAAAAAAACAGCCGAAGACTATTTAGGCCAGGAAGTAAACGAAGCCGTTATTACCGTTCCGGCATATTTTAACGATGCTCAACGTCAAGCGACTAAAGAAGCCGGAGAAATCGCCGGATTGAACGTAAGACGTATTGTAAACGAGCCGACTGCCGCAGCTTTGGCATACGGGCTCGATAAAGCTAATAAAGACATGAAGATCGCCGTATTCGACTTAGGTGGAGGTACATTCGATATTTCTATCCTCGAATTAGGAGACGGCGTATTCGAAGTAAAATCCACAAACGGTGATACTCACCTTGGGGGTGATGACTTCGACCATGTTATCATCGACTGGCTCGCCGATGAGTTCCAGAAAGAAGAAGGCGTAGATTTACGCAAAGATCCGATGGCTTTACAACGTCTGAAAGAGGCTGCTGAAAAAGCGAAAATCGAACTATCGAGTACGACTTCTACTGAGATAAACTTGCCGTATATTATGCCTGTGAACGGAGTGCCCAAACACTTGGTGAAAACTCTAACCCGTGCTAAATTCGAACAACTGGCAGACAAATTGATTCAGGCGACTATCGAACCTTGTCGTCAGGCTTTGAAAGATGCAGGATTAAGTGCTTCTGATATAAATGAAGTAATCCTTGTCGGTGGTTCTACTCGTATTCCGGCAGTACAGGCTATCGTCGAAAAATTCTTCGGCAAAGCTCCTTCAAAAGGTGTAAATCCCGATGAAGTCGTTGCTGTCGGTGCTGCTATTCAAGGTGCTGTATTGACAGGAGATGTCAAAGATGTATTGTTGTTGGATGTTACCCCGCTTTCTTTAGGTATCGAGACTCTCGGTGGCGTCATGACGAAATTAATCGATGCGAATACGACTATTCCGACACGTAAATCGGAAGTATTCTCTACCGCCGTAGATAATCAGCCTTCTGTAGAAATACATGTACTGCAAGGTGAACGTCCTATGGCAAAAGATAACAAAACAATCGGACGTTTCCATCTCGATGGAATCCCCGCTGCTATGCGTGGTGTTCCTCAAATCGAAGTAACATTCGATATCGATGCCAACGGTATATTGAACGTATCTGCAAAAGATAAAGGAACCGGTAAAGAACAAAGCATCCGTATCGAAGCTTCAAGCGGTTTGACAGAAGAAGAAATCAAACGGATGAAAGAAGAGGCTGCAGCAAATGCCGATGCTGATGCTAAAGAAAAAGAACGTATCGACAAATTGAACCACGCAGATTCTCTGATCTTTCAAACTGAAAAACAGTTGAGTGAAATGGGTGATAAAATACCGGCTGACAAAAAGTCTGCTATCGAAAGTGCTCTTTCTAAATTGAAAGAAGCTCACAAATCTCAAGACATGGTCGGCATAGATTCGGCAACAACCGAATTAAACACTGCCCTTCAATCGGCAGCCCAAGATTTGTATAATGCTCAACAAGGAGGAGCACAGCAACAAGCTGGCGCTCAACAGCAGCAACAATCAGCTCCGAACAATGACAACAACGGTGATCACGTAACCGATGTTGACTTTGAGGAAGTCAAGTAAGTAACGATAAATAAACAATAAACATCCATAAGAAAAGGTGTGGAAATCAGACGATTCCACACCTTTTTTTGTTTTTATATTTGGTGTTTTTCTATCTATGTTTATTGTTTTTTATGGTATAAATGTACCATATTTGTACCGTAACTTAATGGTAGATAATGTGACACTTAAAAAATATATAGTCTGAAAATCAAGGATATACACAAGTGGTTTTTCCTTTATCAATATTGAAAACGAATATTGGGATACATTTTTGATTCATTGTTCCTAAAATATATGTAATTCACTTATTAGTACCATATTTGTACCGCAACAAATTAGTAGATAATGTGCAACAAATGAATATATAAATACTTAAATAACAGTAAGTTATAAGTTTTCATATTTTCTCATCAAAGAATTGCTGAAATAAAATCAGATTGTTCTCTAATTTCTAATCAAATATTACTTATTTTCTAGCTTAATAGCTTCATATATGCATCTGATAAGTCTTTGTTGTTTATTGATTTTTATCTGTAATTATTTATGTTTAATTAGTTATAGCGTGTCTTTACATTTTATGCTGCGGATTGAGTATTTTAACTGGTGAATTTGTGATTGCTTTTTTGTGCATTTTCGCAGTCAGCTATGAAGGAGATAAAATATCTGACAGAATTGCGACTAGATTCTTGATTTGAGACTCGAAGCTTTTGGTACGGAGCAGATCCAAGACCAAAGTGGTGTGGCAAGACAGCAACTGCTGAATCTCGGGCTGCAAGTGTTATAAAGTTGAATACCTAGACGACGGAAGATTTATCTAGTACTGAAAGGACAAAGCCATCGCTATTGCTTAAAGGCACTACCTCAGTCTAATTTACGTCTTCAAATTTTAGGATAAAGCATTTTTTACTATCTGTTTTTCGCGGATATAGTCTACCATTTCCTTTGTTGCCTTTCCTGCTCTTGCTATGTCTATAATAGTAATACAATTTTTTTGAGGAGCATCCGGAATGCACGTCATGACTTCCTCCCATGCTGAGTCATGTAGCATGTCGGAAGTTATGTCCTTATATTGGGCAATAGCGTCATCTAGACAACGCCTGTTTGAGCCTGAAATGTAGTCCATATCAGGTGTGGCAGAAGTATAAACCTTCTTGTCATGCACTTTTATGTTGATAAGAAATTCATCAAAATTACCCTCCAGCTGCATTCTCTCTGCTATTTGTAGTGCCTTGTAAATGTAGGTAGGAACAGGGCCATGCTTCAATGCCTTAAAAGAGTCTTCTATAAGCACTTTCCCATATTTGAGAAGATGATCCTGCTGAGCAAAATAAAGTATTTTAAATAACTTTATAAACTCTACTCCATGAGGGAAACTTTGCATGATATATAGTAATACCGCTCTCATTTTAGCTATTTGTATCTTTTCTTTCATCTTAATCAAATCTATAATTGGCAAAATGTAACTAATATTTCTGTTTAGATGATAATTCATTGGAATAGACTGCCAACCTTTTATTATTTCTTCTCTTTTTTCCTTCCAAATTAAATGTTTTGTTATGCAGATATTTGAGCAGGGCGCAACCATACTAGCCGACAATCATGAGATATAGAATGCTTTTATAACATATTCATTATAATCACTTTCTGTTTCAACTGCTCAAAGTCTTTCCTGTTTCATTACTGGTATCTTTATTAGATTGGACTTTTCCTATGATTTAATTCATTCATTTATCAGAGAAGAATATAATGCTTTCGGCAATTCATAAACCGCCATAAACGCAAGAATGATGTCCTTAGTTTTTACATAAGCGATACTTTCCAAACTGATAAGTCCTTTTATTAGTGGGTGGTCTCAGTTACAGATAGGCAATACACTTTAGAATCTGGATATTCTTGTCTTTTCTCCATCCATTGTTCCTGTATATATGGTTTACTCTGATAACTATCAGAGTATTTCTTGTTATTTTTAGCAAACTTTGTACTCGTTATCGTATATTCTCTGTTCAAAGACAAAGTCATGTATCAGTAGCTCATGAGCCCGGATATTGGCGAATATTTTCTGTGGTTTTCGGAAAGCCCGTAATGATTTTGACATGATTCCATTAGGTCTCGTATCTGTCAGTCGGCATGAAAAAAGAGCCACTTTTTTTTCATAGTCGTCCAAAAAGTTGTTTACGCTATAGAATTTTTCAATGGAGATTTCTAGTTGTTTTTTTGCGTATGCCAGTTTTCCTTCCTTTTCTTCCCCTGTTTTGGGAGAAGTGAAAGGCATGATGTATTGTTTTTCGCTTTCAGTCAACTCATTGAATATGATGAAATCATATCCGGCTATCGGATTGATGATAAAGTCACATTTACGTCCCATACCGGCATCTGTATCGCGAAAGATGTTTATATAGTGTTCGAAATCTATGATTTCTACATCTGTTTCCGAATTGTTGTTAATGACGGATACGCCATTACCTGTATATTGTACAATTTGCAGTTGTCCGTCTCGTATTTCGAATTTGCCTTTAGGCCGTTGTTCTCTTCGGACTTGCATGGTGTCTTCTTTCCATTCCTGTCCGAAATGTGCGGGATAGTCCTTTTTGAGGAAGTCAATCAGTGCGCTGTCCATACATTATTCCTCCATGCTTTCGTATTCGTCAAAAATTCTTTCCATCGTGTCGGACATGTCGTAGGTATTGATTACATACTCTTCCGTTTCGTTATCCGTTGCCATCAGAGATGTCAGAGTGCCTTCATGTACACGATATACGGCAATATTATCCTTTTCCAGGAATGGATAGTTTTCCCTTGCCTTTTCAAAGTATCCGGCACGAAGCAGTACGTTCAGATGGTTTACGATATAAGGGCTGTGTGTGGCTATCATCAGCCCCAGCTTGCGGTCTTCATTGTTTTTGTGGAACGCTTCATCAATAAGATTGCTTATGAGGGCCCTCTGTGCCTCTGGATCAAGACTCAGTTCAGCTTCTTCTATATGGATATGCACATACTTCTCCAAATCGCTTTGGTTGATTTGGGGAGTGAATTTTTCAAGTCTGTCTTGTTTGTACAGATAGTCCAGCACAGAGCGCTTGAAAGCATCCTTGAATGAGAATTCTTTTGCAAAATAGCGAACAATGGTGACCAATGGAGCAGATGTCTGAATACCGGAAGAAGCATATCTCAGTTCCACAGGTTTGGTGCCTTCCTGTAATGACTCTATCATAAACTGTTTAGGCTTATTGCCGGACTTCTGGACTTTCATCTTCAGATTCAGATAGTCCAGTTGCTGTTCTTTGATGACATCTGTCGCGTTGTTGAAGTCGTTGAATGTCTCGTGAAAGAAGAAGCCGAGGCTTGCCCCTTTAAGCGTAGCCACTTTGGATGCCCATGTAGGAATTACGCTTCGTGTTTCTGATATATACGATTCCTTGAAGAATACCAGGTCGTTGTTTGGAATGTTGATGTCCGACTGCAAAGTCTTGTTGGTATAGGACAGGGTATATTGATTCCCGTTTATTTCTACGGTATAATATATCTCGGTTTCTACCGTTATCATGCTTTCCAGGCCGTCCTGAAGCAGAGAGTTGAAACGTAGTTTGAATGGCGAACGGGTAATCTTCGCATTTTTCAGATACGACCGGATGTTTATCATTTTATAGATATATCTCATAAGTACAATAATTTTCATGATTGTACTCTTACCACTGGCAGACTTACCGATAAATACGGTCAGTGGCTTGATATCTCTTATTTCCACTTCTTTAAGCGGGCCTAAGTTCTTTATGATTATAGATTCTTTCATGATTTTGAAGTTGCTTTCTAATAGGCAAAGATACGGATAATTAATGGATTACGGGTGTGTGAAGGCTGATTTTTCAATATTTATTTTGTTCGCTTCTATCTAAAACTGTTTTATTGTTTATTTGACCACATGTGTCGACGTACATTTGTACAGTTAATTGCTTGTTTTCTTGTCCGTTTTAAGGTTAAAGCTATCTTTGTAACCAAAATACATTGATTATGTGTAAATTCTCTGAATATACTAAACAGAAGCTTGGTAATACGATTGTGTATATAGCGCGTAAAAAATCTAATCTCAGCAAGACACAACTACTTAGACTTTTGTATTTGATGGAGGAACGTATGGCACTGAAATATCATATCCCGTTCATAGGCATACCGTTTGAAGTATGGCAGATCGGTCCTGTAGCAAAGGATGTGTTCGTCGATCTTTCTGACAGTCCGTATCTTCTGAAAAATTTCGTAAAAACTGATTTTAAGGATGGTGGTACTTTCATTGAAGCAATAGCCGATTTTGATGACAATGAATTCTCAGAATGTGAAATCGAGATGATGGACGAGATATTGGCAAAATATGGAAATATGACTGCATCTGATTTGTTTTCGGAAACCCATAAGGAAGGTACTCTTTGGTATCGGACAGCAGTACGTACTGGATTATTGGAGGCATTCAATAAATATGAATGCAACAATTCCGACCAGCAAATTGACTTTACAGAAGAAATGACTGATTGTGCAGCAGAGGATTATCGTGAGAGTTTGAATATACGACAGACGGCTAATCTCTTAAATACTGAATCTCATATTTGAGGAAAGTGATTTGTTGTTTTTTCGTCCTTTTTTGTTCAGAAAGCAAGATTGCGTTTTTCAAAGTATGTAAAGCTATTTAGATATAATTTTTAATAATGATTACTGCAGATTAATCCCAGTGGAATACCATTTGTGAACTTAAGAAATTCTTTGTATATACCCGATTTTTTCACTTTTTATGACGATATTTATTGCTTCATCATTTTACCTGTGTTCATATTTAATGAATACGTCCGGACAAATGAACTGCATGGCCATAAACTTATAAAAATAATTTTCTATAAAAATATTTTTTTATTAATTAGATATTTATCTTTGCGGATAAATCTGAAAAACTATGTGTAGATCAGATAAGATTGGTCTATTGGCAGAATATGGTGACTTCTTCGGAAGAGAAAAGGAAATCCGCAAGGTAAACAGACAGCTTGATAGTAGCCATTCTTTTTACTGTCCGTACCTCGCCGCATTTGCAAGTCTTCATTGGCAAAAGTCTGATAGAAGAGAAAAAGAATCAGAGGTGGAAATGTGTTTATATCGACCTGGAGGAAACAATCACAGAAGATGGTTTTCTTAACCTTGTAATTGAAGCCTTCTGCAAAAATGGTATTTGGAAACAGGTAGCTAAAGGAATGTCCAAAGGGTTGGCTTCAGTACTGGAAAGGATAGAGAAGATTTCTCTCGGTCCTGTTCAATTTGATTTTTGGAAAAAAGAAGACCAAGAAGATTTCTTGAAGGAGCTAATCAGGCACGATGAAGACATATTTATTGTCGTTGATGAATAGACTCTTTTCCTGGAGATTCTCAGCACGGGTGAAGACAGAACTGAAAAAGTGGACTTTATCCTCAACTGGCTTATAAGCCCTACGGGTTAGCAAAACTAAAATCCATTGGCTGTTTTGCGGTTTTGTAGGTCTGAAAATATTGAAATGAGCGATGAGTTTGTTGAGTATTCGTATTGGAACATCCCCTTATTCTATTTCTCAAAATAGGTAGAAGACTATGAGGACAAGATGACTTTGGAAGATATCGACACAGCTTATCGTAGGTTATATTTAGAGAATTATTTGAGCACATGGTCTGAGAGACTAGTCGAATATGGTGAATACGAGCTTCCTGCCCGGTAGATTCTGAAGCTACTTGCCACTCTACCGGAGGATATAGAAAGGGAAGGTATGCTCAACATTTTGATGACAGGTCAGGATGCCTCAAAGATTGAGGCTGTTGATTATACTTTAAGCAAAGTTCTTGAATACATTATGAAGAAAGACGCTTTGCGTATATTCCGCTCACCGCTTTTGAGGGATTATTGGTTTGACAGGTTTGTTTAATGATTAAATAGATGAATACAAGTACCAGCATATTGCATCAGCCTCCTTTATCTCTTGGCAATGGGATAAAGGAAGAGGCTGTTGTCATAAACAATGATATTTTTACGTCCATCTTCAACTATTTGTTAAAGGAGGACAGGGATAAAATCGCACAGCCCAATTTGATTATTGGTGAAAAAGGGAGTGGAAAGACCTCATTGCTCAAAAGGATGTATTTCAATATAGAGAACAGTGCCAAATGGCTTAAGCCGATTTTTATAGATGGAAAAAGCCTTTTCTCAACTGATGATATATGGAAGTTTTGTTCACTGCAGGGCGATTCTTGCAGGATTGTCTTGTTGATTGACAATGTCCAGTACTATTTCGAGAGGAGTGATAATACTGAGCAGTATAATTTGAGGGGAAAGCTCAATAAAGCTGGTGCACCTATTCTGATAGCAACAGCCGACAAGGTGCTGCCGGCATTCACCCGTTATGAGTCTGCTTTCTTCGAAGGATTTAAGATCTCTTATATACGACCTCTTGTCGTCACTGATTATAGTATGTTCGTAGGGTATGAGGCGGATATGACACGTTTGGAAAACCTGATGTTTTACTTGCCTAAGACACCACGTTCTTTACAGATTGCCGCAAAGATTATTGAAGATTCTGCAAGTCCCGAAATGGATATAATGCTTCTTTTAGACTATTTCTCTTTCTATTATCAGGCAAAGTATGATAGCTATGTAGTGCAGATTCAAAGAATTTTATCGGCTATTGCAAGGCTTGAAAATGGAGTCAGTCTGCAGGAGATCCGTCAGATGACAGGTCAAGATAACGGGAAGATATCCCCATATCTCAAACTGATGGCTGACCGGAAAATTATAGATAGAACATCTCAAACCCAACGGGGAGGTATATATACCATTACAGACCCGCTGTTTAAATTATGGTTGCAAACTAATGTATAATTCTTTTTAGATAATAAAAACAGAATTTGTATATATCTGATTATTAACGCTTTTTAACTAAACAATAGAAAAGTGATAAGGGAAAATCCAAGGATTGTTGAAAGAATTAAGATTTAATGTTTTTAACATTATAAAACCATAAAAAAGTATGACAGTGCGTAGATTATAATCTATCATGATCACTTACAAGTAAAAACTTTAAATGTTATGTGTATTGGACATTTCTTTGGTCACAAAAACAATTTATAAATTTTGTATTTCGTTATTATAATCATCCTTGGTATGTTACTTCAAAAACGGTAAGTCCTCATCGCTCTCCGTTTTGTCATGTTCAATATCCGTGTTCTCTGTCATGGTTTCTATTGCTGTATTCTCTATCTCTTTCAACACGTCGTTTATTTGCGCCTGCTCTTCCTTAGAGATGCTTTCATCATAATCACGGTCTAGTGCTTCACCAGCCAAGAGTGCCTTAATCATCTCGATATAGGAGAATTGCGCTTCTGCGGTGCCCTTAAACATGGTTACCGATACATCACCATTTTCGTTTTTATTGAATACCAGTTTCATATCGCTTAATTGAATTTTTTCAGGTTATACTTCTTTACTCTTTTCTTGATCGATGCCTTGCCCCCATCGGTCTGGTCTGCTATCAGGTCCAGTACCTTCTCTTTTCCAATCTGACCTTCCAGCGATGCTGAACGGATTGTGATTTTCTTTCCGTCGTTCTTGCATAGCACAATGGTCTGAGCATCAGCCATCATCGGAATGGTGGCGTTGTGGCTCACCAATATTACTTGCTTCCTGTACTTCACCTTTTTGATGGTCTGCACCAGCGCCTCGTTGATATACTTCACAGCTAGGTTGTCTTCCGGCTGATCAATGATGATAGGTGAATTGCCGCCATCATAGCCAAGTATCAAGTCCAGCAGGATAGCCGACTTCCAGCCAGGACTCATCTCGTAAAAATTCCTGCCATCCGAAGACACGATTTTATACGATGTATGGTCGTTTTTCCGAAGGTATTCATAGATAAAGTCACCCAATTCCCTATATGAGCTCACCCTCGGACGCTGTTTGAACTTTGTTTGATACATATTCTTCGGTACCACATCGTCCATATTCCTGAAGTGGTGGTTCAGATACTTGTTCAGCACCTCCATTAACACTCCTTCGTTAAATTTGAACGTGTTTTCTATGTACAGCGTGTGCCCAGTGGCCTTCACTTCTTTAGTGGTAAACGACCTGTTCATCTCGGTCAGTTTCACTTTCTGCTCAGCAAAACTACGGCTGTATTTCACGTAGTCACGAAGGTGCTGTATCAGTTTCCTGCGGTTTTGTAAGTTGCTCTGGTTCTGTCCCTGCCTTGTTTGCAGTTCTTCGTCCTTCTCATCCTTGCGCGTCGCTATCAGTGCGGCCACATTTTCAAATAGCACAGCACCCCTTCTAGCTTTAGCGAGCTCCTTCAGTATAACCTCTACCTCCTTGCTGATATTGTTTGTAAACGGATTTTCATCTACAAACTTTTTCAAAGCCACCATATTTTCAACGTCGGCATTGTAGTCTTCCTCTGAATAGGCGCATTTCTCCTCTTCATCATTCTTTGGCATCAGCGGCTGGAAAATGTTTCCCTCCACTTTACCCTTCGTAATCAGTTTACCGGGATGTGGAATGTCCTTCAGCCAACGCTCTATCTTCTCAATATTTTCCACGCAGAGTAGCATCTCATCCACTATGCGTTTTAGATCTGCCAGCGTTTTGCTGATTTGGCGCTTCACGTTGTCGTCGCTCGGAAATGCTTTCTTCAGGATGGGAATCTCGTCTATCGAGGCTTCATCATTCCTGTTCACCAAATCTGCTATAAAGTTCTGGTGAATGTAGTAGGGATGAATTTCCGACGGGTTCTTTACGTCTATGTTCTCCACCTTGAACTTAGCATATTCCGAATGTTGCAAATCCTGTTCAAAGAATTTGTTCATCGAGTCCACAAACAGCGTTTTGCCCGATGAAGAGCCACCTATCACCACATTAAGTCCTTCTGTCAGTTCTACGTCAATGTCTATTAGCTCGTTTGACAACTTCACCTTACCTATGTGGTCGCATTGTATCTGCGGCTTTTCCTTTTGGTAGAACAGTCTCGAGCTCTCCGAGAGTGACAACCTCACGCCGTCGTATGTCGGTTCAGCCATCATCCACGTAGGCACGAAAGGCGAAGCCTCGCTCGATTTCGGTTCCGGGTAGCGGCTAGGAATATAGTTGTCTGAGCAGGTCAGCAGGTTCACAAACTCCGCTATGCCCAATTTGGCAAAATACTCTCGTGTGGTTTCCAGTCCCTTGTCCTCACGCGCAGTAAAGCCGTCAAACTGGTTGTAGTAGATACTGCGGCTGATGGCGTTATCTACCTGTTCCCCCTCATGCAGTGAGTAGTTGAACTGTCCGTGCTTCTGACCCGCGTGTGGCAGTAGCATAAACTCAAATGGATCGAAGGCATTAATTACCTTCTGTATGTCGGGTATTGACTGGTCGGTTTTGCATGGCAGTTTGTTTGTATACAGTTTGTCCAAGATCTCGTTCAGCGCTTTAATGTTTTCCTCTGTCACATCCATGTTGAAATAAATATGGCAGTGGAACGCCTCTACGTCATCGTGGTTCTTGATGTGCAGTTCTGCACCCAACAGTAGGTTAACTCCGATAGCCTTGGCTGCTAGGTATGCTTTCTTGTTAATGGTGTTGTGGTCGGTAAAGCTTATTAGGAATGGTTCATCATTGTTGTACTCCTCAATCTTCCTCACCAGCGTCACAACATCATAGTCCGTCGAACGGTCGTTCGCATTGGGATAGGTGTGGATATGTAAGTCAATATACACTGGCTGCATGGTATTCGCCTCCTTTCTCTATTCGTTACAACCTTTAAATTCATCCTCAAAGTATGGAATTGCACCATACTTGCCTTCCAAATAATTCTTCTCGTAGTTGCTATCTGTCCTAGGCTTTGCCCCGTTGTCCAGCGTTATACTCATCATCGGTGTGAGTTTTGTAGAATAGCTCGTTTTTGCCGTCTTTTCTACGAAGACCACCTGATCTCGTCTCAGCAATTTCTTTGACAGCATGTTAGTATCATGAGTCGTAAAAATCAGCTGGGCTCCGTGAGGGTTCGTTTCTGCATAGTTAAAGAGTTTTACAATACGTCGCGACAACAGCGGGTGCAACTGTGCATCCAGTTCATCCACAAACAGCGATTTCCCTTGCCGTAAGGTGTCAACAATAGGCCCGGCAAGATTAAACAGTTTCCTCGTACCATCCGACTCCCTTTCTTCTATGTCAAAATCAACCATCCCAACAACCTCACCATCTGCGTTTATTTTGCTATGCTTGGCATAGGCAACAATGGGTGGATGCTCTTTTAGGGATGCCACAATTTCTGCGGGCAGACCTTTGGGCAGCATCTTTTCGTCAATATACTCTTGTTCGGTGGTTACTTCACGGAACCCCACATCCATACTGCTGATAAAGTCCAAAATTTCATCTTTATAATCAGTCCTGGTATGAAGTATCTCCTTAGTATAGCGCGAAAAGTCATTATCTCGCAAACCGGAAATCACGCTAGGCTTTGTTCTGAACCATTCTATCACTCGTTTCGATATCTCGCCTCCCAATTGTGCGGCTAACGAAATGAACAACCTGTTATTGTTCAGTGGAATAGTGCCTTCTTTTATTGACAAACCTTCCGAGTAGTTCTGCTCATCAATCTCAATTGTATTTTGGCTGCGTCTTAATAGTGTCTTCAGTGATCGCTTGGGGAATTTTGCTACCAGCCATTCTTCTTCTATCCGTTTCGCAGTGTAGCTGAAACCGTATGTAAACTTGTCGGTGCCATCCACAAATGACATTTCAAACCGTGTTGGTCTCGCCTCCTTATCCGAAAGGAGAAAGGCATCATACGGTAACGTTTCGTTATCGTTCAGCCTCACTGAATGAATAATGATACCCCTCATCATTCCAACAGCCTTGAACACATTTGATTTACCGCAAGAGTTGGCTCCATAGAAAGCCTTGGCGTTAAGAACGCGAGTGTTTGCAACAGTGGTATATCCCCTGTTGTCCATGTCCTTAATGCCTGTATCAGCCATGAACGACAATCTGATTTCTCCGTCTATCGAACGGTAATTCTCTACGATAAAGTTTGTTATCATAACTTCATTTTGTGATTTTTACTCAAATTTGGCTTGTAAATATATGCATTTTAGTTTGTTCGCACAAAAAATTTTGCATTTTCTTCAAAAAGAAGACAAATTGTCAGAAAATAACACGCCAACCTGACAGTGGCAGTTTTGACTGACAGCATGACAGGATTGTGCTGATTTGGCGGAATATCAACGTTTTATATACTTGTTTTTGATAAAATAGTTGTAATTTATGAGGTTTTTGCTCAAATTTTAAGAATTGGCATTCTTGTTGTTCATAATCAGAATGTGGACTCGTTCCTGAGCATCGAAACCACTCCAAAGTGTAAAGCTCTGCTGTACTGTTCAGACAACAGGAACTAAATCCAATTACACAATGGCAGACTTCAGTGAAGAAACAAAACTTGCTGTCTGGAATAAGGCACAAACAGTCGGTAACAATAACCCTGCAGTGTGGCGTAAAGACCAGTGTGGTGCCTGGATTGGTTGGAAATACTATGGTGACAGAACCAGTCAATATGGATGGGAGATTGACCACATTATTCCCGTTTCCAAGGGTGGTTCTGATAATCTGTCCAACCTTCGACCACTTCAGTGGAAGAACAATGCATCCAGACAAGATGACCGTTTGTGCTGCAAAATCACTTCTCAGGGGGACCATAACGTAGAGAAGTAATCGCCAAACAGTTGGCACGGTATGCAACGCCTCAAGTGCTCCGTAGCGGAATCGGAAGTCCACCGCATTGTTTTCACAATTTAAACCTTACTGTTATGAGGAAAGAGATACACATTGTTTCTAATCCAAACAGAGGAGGTTGGGATGCGAAAAGACCTAACGCAGACAGGGCTTCAAAGCATTTTGATACGAAAAAAGAAGCAATGGAGTGGAGTCGCGATCTGGCAAAGAGGGAAGGACTAGAACTTATTCCTCATGGAGCAGATGGTAAGATTCAAAATCCCAACAGCTATGGAAATGACCCATGTCCTCCCAAGGACTCCAGGCATTAAGCATCGCTTTTCATGGAGGTAGCAGGCCGTTTCAAAGGCCTGCTATTTTTATTCTAGATAGGCACTGTCCGGAATTTTGTGTAAATGGAAACAGGATTCAGCTGCAAGTTTGTTTTTATATCTGGATTCTGTTCTCAAATTGGTTCATAATCAAACTCTAGTTATGAATAGACTGTATCCATTTCTTCTCAATTTCCGGCACTATAGTTTCTAGTCAATATTACTCATTCTCTTGCTTAATTGCTTCATATATGCATCTTATAAGCCTTTTTAACTTATTGATTTTTGTATGTAATTATTTAATGTTCATTTAGATATTGTGTATCTCTACATTTTACGCAGTGGATTGAGTATTTTTACAATACAATGTATCATTCATAATTAATATCAGTTCATGAGTTTTGAACAGTAACAACATCGTGAACGTATAAAAGCAAGAATTTTATCTTGTTCTATGAAAGTATCATCAACAATCTTCCTTCGTTATATAGGAAATTAGTTTGGACTGCCTGATATTTCCTTTAGCAAAAAAACATAAGAACAAAAAAGCCATAAGAACGATGTTGTATCTCTTCATTTATACATTAATAATATGCTTGCATATCTGCATGTCTAATAAATGAGACAAGATCTTGTTTTCGCTTTTCGAGCAACTTAAAAACAGTTTAGTTTGGTTTATTTCCTTTATATATAGATACTAAATTAAACTGATTAATATATAGGACCGCACATGGAGTTATTTTTTACTACAAAGACTTACCCGGTCGGTAATGTATAAGAGTAAAATATTATTTTTCCGTTTGGTGGTAACTCTTATTTACTAAATAAGATTGTTGCGAAAATTAGCCGGCCCCTGCGTAAACTGATGACGATAAACCTTGCTGCAGAAACATCCACAACAGTTTGGCGGAATAGAATAGTTGATGTACTTTTGCGACATCAGAACTCCCAAGCCTCTCAACAATGGTACAACCGTCCGCGATAGCGTTCACCACATAAAAAGATAGCCGTCCAGATTTTTGGACGGCTATCTTTGTGTTTTTTTCCATCTGTCAGGAAGCAAATCACGATATTTATCTATAGGGGTATTAGGAGGCCATGCGGCACAACGGTCTATAATGTCGCAGAAGTATTCAAATATGTTTATTCCACATCTATGGCATGTTATGGCTAATGAATGGTACAACACAGCCACTTCGGCTCCGGTATGAGATCCGATTGTCAGACGTCGTCGTGTCAGTGATATATACCTGTTGATCCGTTCAACTTCATTGTTGTCAAGCCTGTATGTAGGAGAAGAGAAGATTGCAGGGATTTCATTCCACTGTTTCAGCGCATGTTCTGCAGCCGCATTCAGAGGGTCATCAGGAGGTATTCCCGGACGGTCTTTAATCTCAATCAGTCCTCTGTGGATTTGATTTTCTCAAGCATCACCTTTGAGTAACGTTGTCTCCACTGAAGGTGGTCCTCGTCAGTCCATCCGTACTTGCCTATTTTGTATTTATGCTCGAAGTGATACAACAGGCCGAAGCGCTTGGCTGTTTGCTGGGCAATAGTATTATCCTTTATATCCAGAAACTTCCGTTTTATATGTTGCAGACAGGGAAGTCTTTTAATTCCTTTCAGATTACCGATTCCGATATGGCGGTATCCGGAGTAATAGTCGCACTGGAAGGCACCGTTAAATCCTTTTATTTCATTTTCGAAGACTTCAGCAGAACGTGATCCGTCATCATAAAAGAAATACACCAGGCCTGTGGTCATACCGACAAACACCCAGATATATCCTTTCTTGATTTTCTTTCCGGATTCAGTGGCTACCTGCAGACGTACTTTCTGATAAGTTTCATCACCACAGATATAATTATCCTCTAGGATTGCCTTTGCAAGGGCCCTATAAAGGTTCTCAAGCTGTACTTTGGTTTTGCTGACAAGTTTCTGGGCGGTACCCTTATCAAGATCGAAACCGTGTGAACGGAAGTATTCGACTGCATTCTCAAGCGGCATGCCGTGCAGATAGCGCAACTCAGCCAGACCTGCGATAAAAGAGGATGTGTACTGTGAGTTCAACAGAGGAGTTGCCGGAACAGGACCTTTGAAGATTATACCGTCCTGAATATATTTCTTTACTTTATAGATTGTCTTGATGAAGCGCATGGGAATCATTGAGTAACGCACGACATCGCATGTACACATATATCTGGCTATTTCCGGATTGAACTCCGGACTGTCAGGCTCTACCTCAACAGTTTCAATCTCACATTCAGGATGTGTCTTTTTCCTTGCCCCGTTGTTTGTGCATTTCTTTTCCTTCTTCTGTTCTGGAGCATCCGGGCTGGATATTACCTGTCTGGTCTGTCTTTCCGACGGGGATTCCTGCAGGCGGCGCATAGCCTGACGGGCAGTTTTTTCCTTACTGAGTTCGATGTTCTTTCCTTTGAGAGTTTTCTCCAAAGAGGCTATCTGCCTTCTCAGTTCCTCAACCGTAGCAGTCAGCTTCTCGTTAGCGGAAGTCAGTGAATGGACAGACGTCAAGGCTTCCTCCAGTTTACCCTGTAGGAAGTCATTCTGGCGTTGCAAAAGCTCTATCAGTTCATCCTTTTTCATGCTTTAAAGTTACGAAAAAAGACTGATATATACAACTTTTTACACTTTATTTGTTTGATTATCAGTATTGTACATGTTATTTGACGGCCATTCTAAAGCGATTCTCGACCGTTACTTTTACAGGTGTGAGCCCCCTCATCAGCATGTAAAAGTCGTCCCATTGAAGCCTACGGACACTGCCATCCTTGTTTTTCAGCACTTCCCGGAAACGTCCTTGAGACAGCCTTTTAGTATACATCAAAAAGCCGTCACCGTCCCATTTTAATGCTTTCATGGTCTTACGGTCCTGTGAGAAAAATACATATACATCTCCAGAAACCGGAGAATGTCCTTTCCATGACCATATCATTTGCGTCAGACCACGTATACCGTAACGCATAGAGACCGGATTCTGACAGACCCACAGATGCATATATGAATCAATCCCCCACATGAGTGACCTCCTTTCCCATTTTACGGATAAACCTAGCAATAACAGACAAGTCTGTATCTGCCGGGAAGCTTACTTCAACATTGCCATCTACCCTGACTGTAATCACATTGCAACTCTCTGCAGGAAGAAAACCTGCTTCCTCAAAGATAATATCCTCAAAAGGTATTTCCTTATATTGTGAACCCGGAACACCGAAATGACTCGTATATCCCGGCAAATCTATAACACGCAGCCTGTTGCGCCTCAGATAGCTCTTCATCTGTTTCTTGGTTATTCCAAAACCTCTATAATAATCTATAAAAGTCCCTGGCTGTCTGCCATCGGCACAGAGACTCTTAAAATCTTCATAAACCTGAGAACAAAGGAATTTCAGGCTGCTGCCTCTTGTATATCCGGGAATCTCATTTAAACTCGGGTATTCTTCCTTCAATACTAAATACATCCTATAATAACTGACACCATGCTCACGGCAATATTCCCGAAAAGAACATGATTGTTTGCCGCACGCACATAATTCTTTAAAAGCAGAAAAAATCTGCCTGTAGTATTCTACTTTTTCCATATTTAAAATTTTATGGCAAAGTTAGAAATACTACAGGCAGACTACAAGACGCTATCGCGGACGGTTATACCAACAATGCTCAAATCGAGGGCGTTTATTTTTATTCCCATAAGAGTATTCAATTTAACACCAATGCAGTGAAAACAATATATACATGCTTTCCAGAATCAATGGAAGGGCAAGCTGATTTATGTACAACACCTCACACTTCTCAATGGAGATAACTGATGTCAGCAGGATTGTTATAATCTGTATTATCAGTACAAAGAATACAATAGTTTATAATCCACTTAACATCTAATAATCAGCTATTTACAAATCAATGTTTCCCAATTTTGTTTATATGAATATTTACGGTATAAAATTACCATATTTGTACCATGATGTTTGTAACCTTCTGATAATCAGTTGAAGTTGTTTTAGAGGAAGTCAAATAAACTGCGATAAAAGACAGTAACAATAAATAGTAAAAAGCGTGCAGCTCAATGAGTTGCACGCTTTTTGCGTTTATGGGGTTCATGGTTGCTATGCCTTTGATACTAATACAGATCCTTATTACTTCTGATGGCTTCATCTACAAACAGTAATATTTCTCCCTCAAAAGTCGTATTTCACAATTAAAATATGAATATAAACAAGATAACAGAACTATAGATATTGTCTATCGATGTTCAAGAGTTTATTAAAGCCATTTTGAAGGATGTAGTAAATGGTGAGATCAGGCTTTATTGCAATAAAATGAAATGCCCTTTTATTGAACTTCATATCTCCCAATTCTCTAAAAAAATCCATTGTAAATTTCCACATTCAATTAACTGTTTAACAACTATTCCTGTAAACAGGATACATCAATCAACCGACAACAAGCTTCCAAAAAGCTCTTAAAAAAATCATACTACAAAATATAAAGCAAATCGGTAATAAAATTGTGTATCTAATCTTTTTACATTACATTTGTCAGAATTTTATAATTCATAGTTCCACAAAAACGAATATTTATTAAGTTAGAATTAATGCCGTTTATGAAACAAAAGCTTCGTTACCGTGAACTTTTCCGCTTCATTGTCACCGGTACGATCATTACGGTCATACATTATAGCATTTATTTAGCACTAAGCAATTTTCTCTCTTTAAACATTGCTTATACTACCGGATTCATTATCAGTTTTGTCTGTAACTTCTTATTATCGAACTACTACACATTCAAAACCAAACCTTCGGTTAAAAACGCAATCCGATTTTGCGGAAGTCATGTCATTAACTATCTGTTGCAAATATCTTGTTTCAATTTATTCATATTTCTCGGTGTACCCAAAGCGTATGCCCCTATGCCTGTTTGGATTGTTATTCTTCCGATCAATTTTTTACTGGTACGTATGGCTCTGAAGCCATCTTTCAAATGGATAAAAAAGATTCACCCTCATAAAAACAGATAAATATCTCTGGAAATTAATTTCACTTTCAACGATTTGACGGCTGTTGTAAGTGTAGAATAGGAAAAGGTTTACCTGAAGAATCATATTCATCTCGTCCTATGACTTCATACCCCATATGCAAATAAAATTGATAAGCCTGTTCGTTATCTTCATTCACATCTACTTTATAGATATTACATTTGTTGATCGCATAATCCACTAATCCTTTGCCATAACCATTTCCTTGCTCTTCAGGCAGTACAAACAACATTTCTAACATATCATCACTTAACCCCATAAAAGCGACAATTTGTCTGATTTCATTTCGTATTACAAAAAGTTCAACTGCCGGAAAATATTGATTTCGAATTAAAGGTCGGAAATATTCTATATCTTCTTCTTTTAAGAAATGATGAGAACTACGTACAGACTTTTCCCATACTATCAACAACTCATCTAAAATTTCATCTGATAAATATTGTAATTTTTCTATTTCCATTTTTGAATGTATAATCGATTAAAATAGGCTATAAAGTTACAAAAAAGCACTACTTATCGTTTATGAAGAACAGCGCTTTTTTGTATTTCTGCGTAATGAGTATATTACAATTTTATTCTTTCGTTTTTCCATTGCGCAGAAAAACGATGAAATCTACTACACCCTCTCATAGAGTATAATGAACCGATGACCGGACTTCTGTGCAATTTGGCTACAATAAGGTTTTCTATGCCTTAATACAAAAAAAGCGTAACGAAAGCTATTTATGCTAATTCATTACGCTTTTCTCAAATTTATTTTTGCGATGTATTATTTTAAAAGCCCATCCAAATCCGATAATATATCCGGACTTTTTGGCTCTATTCTTCTCGAAATAATAATTAAGGGACCATTACTTTAACAGCATTAACACCGACTTTTACAACATATACACCCGCCGACAAAGAACTACATATCGTACTATTGCTCTTTATCAATTTACCGTTCAAGTCATAAAAAGAAACCGGGCTGCCATCCGATACTTCAACTTGTATAGTGCCGGTTTGTACCATAACTTTAAAATTCATCGTGTCGGACTTCGCTTCAGAAATACCTCCGGTATTATGAACCGTATAATAATATGTGTGTACATATTGGTCCATATATTCGAACCCGTCAAAAACATCTTCTTTTATAGATGCGATATCGTCATTTTCATTATAGGTAGTGGTTTCTTTCTTTTTCCCTTCCCAATTATTATCAAGTGTACTCCACTGATAAGTAGTTTTTTCAATTTCCTGATCTTTATCATTAAAAACTTGTACTGATTTTGTAGTACCTTTTCTCGCACCGCTTGAATACGAATAATAAGCTATCATATTATTACGACCTTTATCATCATATCCATATTCTGTTTCAGAATCATCCTTCAAGTTATCGTCTTCTTCAACAACCCATCTATGAAAATAGATTTTTCGTCCGGCATCATCGTAAGCATACTCCATTTTTACATCAGCTTTCCACTCTCCATTCTCCCACTCATAATCCATACGTTCAGTAGTCACTCCTGCATCATCTAAAATATAGTCCTCTTTAGACGAACCTTCCCATGCTTTCGAATCATTATTATAACTCCAATATGTTTTACAATCAAGACTGTCTTGGGCACTAAATTCTCGCTCTAATTTACTGGAAGGTATCCACTCTCCATTTTCATAATCTTCATATAACTCAAGAGAAGCATCTTTCAGTCTTTCATTACTATATTCAAAAGTTTTTCGGCTACTTTTTTCCGTCCATTCTTCTGAAGCACTTTTATCGAAGGATTCTTCCAATACTACACGGCCCTGGTTGTCATACGTATAAACATACATCAATTTATCCTTATAAGGTAACGGAGCACCATCTTTATAGCCTCCACTTGCCATCAACTTAGTATGAATACTCCCATTATCATAATAAGTATATGTATATCCACTACTAGCATACCATTCCCCTTCGGTATCGGCATTCGGTTGAAAATAGCTCCAATTTTTTTCCTTATAAAGTTTCCCATCCGCATAATATTCATTCTCTTCCCGAGAAGAACCTTTCCATCCGAGATACCTTGAAGTACGCGGGTATGTCCATTTCTCACGAAAGATCATATTCCCCTGCGCATCATAGCGATAAAAGGTACTATCCTGTTTCAGACTGCTTCCCGTATTATCCCATTTGATATATTTCACAACCTGTTGTTTCTCGTCATAAGTATATTTTTCCGATTTCCACAAATCGTTATACACATCTCTGGTCATAATGCTGTCCAGAGTCACCACCTGCCCGTCAGCATACAAACTATACGCACAAAGGGCAAACAAAGCAATTAGTAAATTCTTTTTCATACACTGTCAATTTTTACGGTCGGGCAGAAAATTTCTTTTTTGCCCGACCTGATTAATCTTCTATTTTTTACATCCTATATTTATAAAGAATTTTTACAGGCTTATCGACAATTCCTTCGTAACTCTTCACCAAATTTTGGGTCGCAAAATCGTAAATATACAGGCTTCCTTTTTTCCCTGATCTGGCAGGGTTATAAGTACCTACATAGAGATAGTTCTCATCATAACTACGTCCCAAAGTCGTTATTTCTTCCCCTGCAGGAGGAGTAATAGCAGGCTTCGAATTTATTGTCGGAATACGGGATGCGTAATCCCAACGATAAACCTTGTTGTCATAATTATAGTACATCTGCGCCGATCTCCGTGTGGTAATCATTACCGAATTTTCATCCATAGCCATAGGTTCTGTTTCAGCATAATCCAACCGTTTGGCATATTGAGTAAAAGTACTGGACATCTTGTGCAATACAATATTGTTATCGGACTTGCGACGAGTAATTACCCATAATTCTCTTGAACCTCTTCTTCTGAAAACCATGTTTACGATTTTGTAATCGGTCAATGACGATCCGTTTGCAACCGATGTACTATCGATCTTAGCATAGCTTGGAGCATAAATTACCGATTCTTTATAGAAGAAATGATAATGATCGTCATCAAATGTGCCATAATAAGCTTTTTCGACCCCTAAATTTCTCGAATCTGTACGAAGCGCGACATCATTTGTCAACAGGTCATACCGGTAAATGGCACCATCCGTTCCGTTCATCATCGTATATCGGCCACTGGCAGACGAAGAAAATCCGGCAAAATTGAGGCATTTTACACCGGGATAAAGTTCCTCGACTTTTAAAACTTTCTTCAATTCAAAATTCCGGGGATCCATACTGATAATCGAGCCTTTGTCATCGGCCGAAGAAACGACCAGATCGGGATAGTTACCTTCTGAATTCTTATTGGCGATATAAAGATCGACGCCTTTTGTTATCTCAATACCCGGATTTATCATCCCGACAATATCTTCATATATTTCCTGCGCTCCTTCTTCTTCCTCTTCCGGAGTTCGGGTTTTAATGAATGTCAGCAAACTATGATCCTGATCATCGGTATTCAAGATCAAGATTCCTTCGTCCAACCCCGAATTGACATTTAAAGTATAGAATTTAAAGACAATAGACTCGCCGTTATCTATCTTCAACCGCATAATATAATTGCCGACACGAGTAAACGTATATCTTATGTTAGGATCTGTCGAGATTACTTTCAGATCACCTTTTATAGGATATACAGCCGAAGAAGACGGGTTCGGAGTGCCATAAGCCCATTCATATTTTACCGTTTGGTCATTTGCACTGGATACCTGAGCATCAAAAACCAATTCGATCCCCAAATCGGCATTAATCACATCGGTAGGATTACCGATTGTCAATTCTGCCAACGGAGTCAGTTCTTGCTCTTCCACACCGTAACATCCTGTCAACAACAGCAGTATCAAAAAACATATATTAATTTTCCGCATAAGAAAAATATTTTACAATTAAATAATATCATCTGTACAACGCAACCGGATCACGCCAAAACTCACCTTGATTGCCGGACTCGGCAAAAGGACAATCATTCGGAATAGGGTTCGCCTTATAATACTCATACAACGGGATCAGAACATACTTAGCCCAGACAGCAGGATTGTCTTTTTGATAAAATCCGGCCGTAATACCCTCTTTATCCAGATATTTGCCATACTTACTTACAGCTTCTTCATAAAATTCAGGTTGTGTTTCTTCCATATCCCAATAATATTCAAGCATCAGCCTGAATTTTTCCGGGAAAAACTTACCGATATACATTTGCCACCCTTCAATGAGTCCCGTACCTGTACCTCCGTTGTTCCACCATGTCGGAAGAGGCACATCTCCATCGGATATAAAGAACCGATAATAATCTCCGTATAACGGTATAAAATTTTCATTCGTACCGATTTCCATCAACACACTTCGATAGGTATTTTGCATCTCCGGAATGCGATGCAATGTAAATACGATTTTTCCCATGATAGAATCTGCTGGTATAATCAAATTTCCCATATCGAAATCTTTTCCCAATTCGGCTGTTTCGACAGGATAGCTGACACCTCCCGCCTTTATCGTAGTCATTGTATCTTGTTTTAATGTCACTACAAATTCCCGGTCATAATTGCAAGGCATCCCCATCAGTTTTACCGGGACTTCATAGGTTATCTCATCCTCAGCTTCAAAAACAAACGAACATACCGGAGCATCGGCCGATGCTGTTTTTACAAAGTACACAGTACCCGGCTGAGAAACATCATACATAAGACCCGTATTCTGACAAGAGCTGAACAGCAAAAGCAACGACAGCAAAAAACTCCCGACTATTCCTGTTTCATATTTTTTTAATCTGTCCATATCTTTACTCAATATTATAATGAATTTACTCATAATTATCACGCAAATCCTCATCATTCGGGATCAACATTTTATAGTTTTTATCTAAACGACCGTCCAGAACATTCGACTCGCTGATCTGAATATCTTTCTTCAAACGCTTCATATTGAACCACTGCTGTCCTTCTCCATAAAATTCTTTCCGCCGTTCAATATAAATATCGTCTGCTGTAATTCCGCCCTCGACGCGATCAGCAAATTTGACCATGCCTCGCGATTCGATTACTTTATCAAAATAAGCCGTCGCTTGCTGAGGATCTTTTTCAAGCAACGCCTCTGCCATGATATAATACATCTCCGGAACTCGAATCAAACTTACTCCAAGATATGAATCTCCTGAATATTGTGAATCGGTAGAACCGCTATCAAACATCGAATTGATCATTTTCACACAAGCCGGGCTTACTTCAAGTGTAGAACCGAACCATGCAGATAGACGTAAATCAGAGCCTTCCGGTGTAGGTCCTTGTGTATCACTATACCAATTTTCATAATCAGGATTTAACGTTAACATATCCGTACTACCTGTTTTTCCGAATATCGAATAACAATTTGAAGCATAAGTAGGTGCATAAAGTCCAAAAATCGTCTCTTTCATATTCAATACCCCTCTCTCGAATTGAACAAAATCAGAAGATGTCATCAACGGAAATTTTTGACTGTCGATTACTTTCTTGGCATAAATAGCTGCACTATCCATATCCTGTTTCATCCAATATACTCTAGCCAAAAGAGCTTGTACAGCATAAAGATTCATGTGAATAACCCGACAATCGGTAAAAGAACTGCCGATATTAGTGCGTTCTGCCTGAACCAATTGCCGATCCTCTTCTAAACAAACTTCAGCATCTTTCAAGTCCTTTATCACTTTATTATATACCTCACCTACCGTATAAAATGGAGTGATATCATAGGAGTAACGCGTGACATAAGGTATAGCTTTATTCCAAGCTTCCCTGTCATTAGCATTATAATCCACGGCAAATAGCCTTAGCAAGTCAAAATGCAACATTGCCCGCAGTCCCAAAGCTTCTCCCTTATACAAATTATAATATCTGAACTTTGTCGGACTGATTGCTTCCAAATTCTGTATTATATTATTTACATAACCGATAGCCTGATAAGATTTTTTCCATGTAGCATTACACAAAGAACGTGCAGAAGCATTCTCAAAATCGGCATGAGCAAGGTAGTCTAAGCCTCCACCACCTTTTGCGGAAAAATTTAAAGACATAGCTTCCGGATAAAGTATGGATATATATTTTCCATAAATCTCATTAGACCGATAAGTCGTATATACCCCATAAAGAGCATCCTCAACACCTTCATCCGTTTCAAAAAGATCTTTATCAAGCACTTCCGCCTTCGGATTAACATCCAAGAAATTTGCACAACTCGCCAACAACAACGGCAATACCGTCACACAAAGCAGGAGTTTGATATATTTTATTGTTTTCATATTCTTTAATAAAATAAATTGACAACACGTTTATCAGAAAGTCGGTCGGAATATAAGATTCAGACTTCGTTGGTAAGGATATGAAGTACCTCTTTCCATTTTTACCGACGAAATTCTGAATACGTCGTCGTAAGCAATTCCGACAACTAATCTCTCCAATTTGATTTTTTTCAGAAACGACTTAGGCAACTCGTACGTGAAAGTTATGTTCGACAGATAAAATTCATTTTTCTTTTCTACAAACCTTTCAGAACGATAGGTCTCTTTCTTCTCACCTAATCCAAGAAAACGCGTATGGTCTCCCGGTTGTTTCCATCGATCGGTAAAAGCTCGAACGTCAACGTTGAAATAAGGATCAATATTCTCAACAGCATCGGCAATCGTCGAATTGTAAATATCTCCACCAAACGTATAGCTCGAAGTAAGATTCAATCCGAATCCTTTGTACGCCAATGTCATTCCCCAACTTCCTTTCAATATAGGATTTTCATTTCCCACAGCAACTTTATCATCTTCATTATACTTCAAAGTATAATGTCCGTCTTTGGTAATAAAAATTTCCTGCCCAGTAGCCGGATCGATACCGGCAGAACGCACTGCATATATATCGTACTGAGAACCGCCCTCTTTGTAAAGAAGTTTAGGTTTAGTCCCGGTATCTCCTCCTTGATTGGTTTTTTCCAAGGCATCGCTGATCTTCGTTATTTTATCGAAATTATGAGACCCGTTGATATAAGAGCTCAGATACCAGTCTTTTGTTTGCAAAATTCTTCCGGACAAACTAAAACTAAGTCCTTTATTCAGTAATTCTCCCATATTGACTTTCACACTGGATACCCCGACTGAAGGAGGCAAATCGATGGGTACTAACATATCAAAAGTCTTATCTAAATAGAAACTAAAATTAAATGAGAGACGATCCTGAAACATACGAGTATTTATCGCAAATGTATTCTTCAAGGTCTTTTGCCATTTCAATAAGGGATTTCCCATATTTATCGGGGTAGCACCGACTCCTGTATAATAATCATTATCCTGATCATATTGATATCGGGTTACCGCCTGTTTTGCACTAAACCCGGCATTTCCCGTAGATCCCATATTCCAACGGAGGCTCAAATCATTCAGCCAACTCTTTCTAAAAAATTTCTCTTCATGGATATTCCAACGAGCACCAACCGACCAGAACGGTCCGAAACGCTTATTTGCACCGTTCGAAGAATTTCCCGAGTAAGAGAGATTTCCGTCTATAATATATCGTTTTAAAACAACAATCGTCGTATTTCCATAAAATCCTACACTTGTGCTGATATTCTCATCACCACTCGGCTTTCCATTCTTGGTATATCCCATAGCAAACTTGATATCATTCAAATTATCCTTCATAAACCCGATCCCTTGCGCAGAAAAATCGCTGGAGTATTTATAAGATATACTTGAACAACCTGCATTAACAGAAAACCCGACATCCTTAAACTGTTTTCTATAACTGGCTGTAAATTTTCCGTCCCATGCCGAATTATTTGTTCCGGAGATCGTATAAGAACCTTTTTCGGCAGGATTTACCGTTAACAGATATTGAGAATCATCCGGAGAAACATATACATCGGACTGACTGTAATCTGAAGAATAATTTATTTGTCCGGTAACATAGAATTGAGGTACGATATCCCAACGTATCATTACCGAGTTTTTCATATTCCGGCTCTGATTTTTACTAAAACTCGATAAAGTCGCATTATACAAAGGATTTTCGATCTTTTTTTCTGATCCGGAAGGATCGAAAGGATCGAAATAATATTCTTTGATATATTCCCCGTATTCATCATAAATCGGTTCATACGGATTCATTTTACTATATGTGGAATAATCTCCATAAGGAGAACTCTTACTTCCGCCCAATCCATAACTTCCTGTAAAAGAGATAGTCAACTTATCAGTCAACCGATAACCGAAATTTATATTGAATCCGTAATTACGACGATAGTCTCCTTTCATAATACCATAAGTATCTCTAAAGCTAAGTCCCGCCGAATAAGATAAGTTTTGCCCCATACCGGTAAGTGTCAAAGAATGGGAATGGCTGAAAGCGAAGCGCAATGGAGCTTTATACCACTCTGTATTGATTCCTTTCCGAATATTTTCCAATTTATATGCGTATGCCTGATCTAAAGAACCATCATCGGTATCATAAAGACCGGCAAGGCGTTCCAGCTCCAACTTCTGCTCGGCATTGGTCAAGTTCATCGAAGAAAGATCAGCATAAGCAAATGTCGGAGTAAAACTATAACGTAAACGCACTTTACTATCCTTTGCCCTGACACGTTCTACCAAAATTACACCGTTGGCAGCCCGTTCACCGTAAAGTACCGTAGCCGAAGCATCTTCTAATATCGTAACAGATTCTATTTCATTGATCTCCATATCATAAAGCTCTTCCATAGAAATCTCTACTCCATCCAATATTACCAACGGATTATTAATTCCCTGTTCTCCACTAATAGCCAAAGAGTTAGCACCACGAATTATCAGTTCAGGAACTACATTCGGATTTGATCCCGCTGCATTATTCTCTACAATTTTCATATTAGGGGTCAGTGCCGTAATCGCTTTCAAAACGTTCGTACTGGAAACCTTCAACAAATCATCACGCTGTAACGTCGTCGCAGTTCCCGTAAAAGTTTTCTTATCTTGCGCAAAAAAACCATTTACCACAACCTCACTTAAAGCGACATTATCCTCTTTTAAGTGAACAATCAATTTTCGTTCAGGCTTTACAACCTTGATAGAATGCGGCAACATACCTACAAACGAAAAATCGAGAAATATGTCTTTATCCGATTTAGGAATCTGTATAATAAACCGCCCGTCAACATCCGTAGCTACCGCCTGTGTTGTTCCTCTTACTTTCACAACAACTCCCGGTAACGGCTCTTCTTTACTATCAAGTACCGTACCGATAACCGTAACTCGTTGGGTTTTAGGTTGCTCTTTTTTATCTGAAGTTTGTTTATTTTCATTTTTAGGAGGGGTTTGAGCATTTATTAAGCCGGTTATCATTACTAAAACAGATAACAGCAAAACTCTCTTCAACCACCGTCTCAGAACAAAAGTGTATAACATATAATTTCTGAGTTTTTATAATCTTTCCCCGTTCGGAGAAAACATGTTCGACTATTTTACATAAAATTAAAATCCGGAATAGGTTCAGGTTTCAGTATCCGGAACGATATAACCTACAATCTTACAAATCTTGCATAGTTTAGGAAAAGGTCAGGTTCGGAAAGAAAATAAGAATTTTCTTCCGAACCGTTCAAAACCCATTTATTTAGATCTTGCATCCAAAGCTTCATCGATCAAGTACAACATAGCTTTAAAGTGAGCTTTTGTATCGGTATCGACAGCACCCATTCGTGACTTCAATAAAGATTGAACACGTAAAAGTTGACCGAATAACAGATCTTTCGAATTATCTATACTTCTCAAATTTACTTTATATTGCCAACCGTAACCATAGCCGATCTCATCTTGAGCCATTTTTCGTGCGACAACACCTGAGCCTTCTTTCATTTCCAATTCACGCAAAACATCTTTATAACGTTCTACAACTCCGCTTTCATCCAATTCCATAGAGACAATTTCGTCAACAGACGGAGCATAAGCCGCAGCAATACTATTTTCGTCGGTCAATCCCATTTTTTGTAAAGGCTTGGTTGCTTTACCGGCTACATATACAGCTCTTTCTAAGAAAAGACGTTGCAACATACGGTCAGATTCGGGTACATGATTCTTCTTTATGGCGCTTTCCCAAACCAAAGAATATAGATCATCAAAATATTCTTTGAGAGAATAACCCTCTTTTCCGGCAATATGAGACGAAAAAATAACATTGCTGTATGAATTAAATAATTCAAGTCCGGTATAGTATCTCATAATCGGAGCTAATCCGACTCTTAATCCGAAGTTCTTTGTCACTTCTTCATTGTCTAACCAGTCGCAATTTTTCAACTCGTTTATCACCCATTTAAGGGCAGCTTTTTGTTTCGATTTTTCTACTGCCCGAACTCTTTCTCCCGGAGTACCGGCTTTCAAATCGGTCAAATAAATTCCTCCGATATTCAACATAACATGACGGAAATAGCGGTCATATTGTTTAGCCAAGTTCTCATAAGTCATCTCCCTGTATGAACCGTCCGGATCCATTTCATCTGTTATCCATTCATTCATGTGAGCAAGAATATATTTCAGATTCTTTACACCGTAATCGGATGCCTTGATCGCATCATCGCCAAGATCCTCCTCCACGGCACTCGGATCATAACGTCCTGAGACTTGTTGTCTTCCGTAACGATAAAGCGGATCTCCTGCTTTTGCATCGATCATAGCTTCGAGATACGGAATCTCTTCCATCTCATCTTTTGCCTCAAATATCGGTTTATAAGCATATTCTACCAGATAATAATCATATACACCTAAATCAGGAGGAGTCAGTTTAACCCCCTTATCTCCCGGTTGAGCAACATAATTGAAACGAGCATAATCCATGATAGAAGGCGTAGTTCCGTATTTCTGGGTAAAGCTTGCCGAACGTAAAGAATCGACCGGAAAAGCGGCAGATGCTGCCATATTGTGCATAAATCCGAGACAATGTCCGACTTCATGAGCTAAAATATAGGCAATAGATTCGGTAACCATATCCTCATCCATTTTCTTACATCGAGCTCTTTCATCTACTTGTGCAGTCTGTACAAAACGCCATTGGTTTAACAGCTTGACCACATCATGATAAACCAATACTGACGCATTGATAATTTCTCCGGTAGAAGGATCTACCCATGAGGGACCCATAGCATTCATAACTCGTGCAGGAACATAACGAATACAAGAATATTTTAAATTGTCTGGATCAAAATTAGGATCATCTTTCGGAAAATCGAGAATCTGAATCACATTCTTAAAACCGATTTTTTCGAATGCTTTATTCCAGCGAAGAATACCCATACGCGCACCTTTAGCCCAGGCTGCAGGGAAAGCGTCATCTAAATAAAAAACAATCGGCTTCACCGGCTCAACCAATTCACCTCGTAAATAAGCCGCAGTATCTTTAGGCTGCAAATTCCAACGGTGAATCATCGAATAGGTTTTGATAAAATCTTCATTCTTATCGAAATTCAAACGGTTTGTATTAAAAATACCTATTCGTGAATCTGAAACACGAGGACGCATTTTCTGCTCCGGTAAAAGTAGAATCGTACGAGTTACCTGAAATGTCACCGGAACATTCTGCGATAACGTGTACAGTCCCATCAGTTTTGTCGAAACCGAATAAGACATATATGACTTGATAGAAGCATTATCTTCGAATGCTTTTATTCCTGTCACAGTCGAAGCTTTAGAATTGAAAGAACCTGAAACACTCACTACACCACCGCCATTCGACATAGGAGATAATTGGTCGTTCGATCCGGTAAAAAGAGTAGTCATATCGAATACAACCGCCGAACTGTCAGGAGTATAGCAAAAAACAGGCATTGTATTCAGAATCGGATCTAAAGTACTGATACCAATAGCCTTTTTCATTGCTGCATCTCCTTCATCATATCGTGGAGCGACATTTACCTTCGACATACAGATAAGACTGTCCATTTTAACAAATTTCACATGCATCGGCGGTTTAGGCTTATACCCGATCATCCCAAGATCTGTATCACTCGCACCTGAGATAGTAGAAGCAATCAAAACTTCCCGACCGAGATATTTTACCGGCATTTCAAAATAGATTTTCCCTTTAGTCCAATGTAATGTAAGAAAGTCTCCTTTCGCCGTTTCACAAGCTTTCGTCTTAAAAGTCCGTTTGTACTTGCTACTCTCTTTTTTCACTGAAGAATCTTTCGAAACTTCTGTTTTTTTAGACTTTTTAGATTTCCCCCTTTTGGCATAAACATCGGGAGATCCGAACAATAATACTGCCGACAGCAATATTAATCCAACTTTTCTCATTTGCACTTACCTATAATTTAATTATTAATCCTAAACATGTTCTATGATTTGCATAGTTAAGTTAAACAGCTAAAATACAGAACACGCCTTTTCTCTATTTCCAATTTCTGATACCCAAACAAAGGAGATCCCGTAAATCAACGGGTATCTCCCGTTTTTTTTCATCTATATGTTCCTCTATTTTACGGAACTATTACAGAACAACGTTTATCGCCGATTTTAACAATATATGAACCCGGTACAACTTTTATAGTCTCCGTATTTTCGGATGCTTTACGCACTGTAATTAAAGCTCCATTCAGAGAGAATATTTCAATCATATCATTATTTGCGACGTTCAATACTTTAATCAAGCCGTTTCCGGTAGTTACGATTTTGTCACTTACTGTATTTCCTTTTACTCCCGCAGGGACAGTAATGTGAACATTTGTTGTTTTAAACATATTTGCAGTACCCGTAAATTTAGGATAAGCCGCTGTTGCCATAACGCAATATACACTATCCAAAAGCGCCGTTCCGGTAAACGTAAATACTCCGTCTTGTTCTCTATAATCTACATCTTTTTGCAATGCCTCTCCCGAAGATTTCAACTTCCATGTATAGGTCGTGGTTTCTTCTTTGTCAGATACTCCGATAGCCTTCAATTCTGAAGAGAGATCGACTGTTTCTCCCGCAGTAATATCCTTAGGCAATACATACGGAGCTTGGGGTGCATAAGTAAGACGAGTGGCAGAAGACATGCCTTCGGTCTTTTTCGGAAGTGTGGAAATCGTTAATCGGTTATTCTTAACATCCATCATTGTCTTAGGTGCAACACCTTCACTCGGCATAACAATGCTTTCCAATTGATTGCTGTATATCCGACATGTTCCCAATGCATTGCAATTCGACAAATCGATGGTAGATAACTGATTGGTGCTCAAATCTAAGTTATACAAATCGGGGCAAGCTGTCAAATCTATCGAAGCAAGATTATTCCCTTTTGCCGTCAACCAGAATAATTTCGAACAATTTGTTACATCCAACTTCGACAAATTATTTTCTTCTGCATAGATATAATATAATTCTGCATTATTCGTAACATCCAATTTTTCGAGTTTATTTGTAGGTACTTTCAGAACACCTAACCGAGTAGCTGCAGTCACATCGAGTGCAGTCAGTTCCTGTTCATCAGCTCCAAAATAGAGAATATCGCTTCCGTAAACTTTTATTGTTCCCTTGGGTGTTCCCGTAATCGTTGTCGGTTTCATTGTTGCCTGTCCGAAAACAGTAAGCGAATCGTTTATCTCTACCGTTTCTACCGGTGCACCATCTCCCCAATCGATAAATATTTTATGCCCTGTGGCACAACCGACCATCAATTCAATAGCATCGGTTTTGGTAGTACTCAATGTAATTGTCGGATCTGAAACGACAGCCGAATATTCTGTTCTGTAAAGGTTCGAGGAAGTAAATTTAGGGAAAGCATTTGTTGCCATAACGCAATACACACTATCGGACAATGCTTTGTCGAACTTAAATATACCATCGCTTTCTATTGTATAATCTGTTCCGGCAACCAACTCGGCATTATCGCTTTTTTTACGCCATGTATAAGTCGTGGTTTCCTCTTGTGTAGAAAGTCCTTGCAATTTCAATTCTGAAGAAAGGTCAATAATTCCGCCCAACGCTATTTCTTTAGGAGACGGGTACGGATTTTGCGGATAATAAGTATAAGTTCTGGCTGTCGTAACAGGCAAAGTAGATAATTTAAAATAATTATCTTTCAATAAAACTTGTGTTAGATTGGCACTTGATGTCGGGAAAATTACCGAATTCGCAGCTGCGAATCTATTCCCTGACAACCGAAGATATTTTAAACTTTCACATGCCGAACAGTCAATCTCTGTCAAAAGATTATTCGTCAACGCTAATGTCGTCATTTTAGTATTCTTGCTTACATCGATCGTAGTAATCTTATTATCTGCAAGATTTACATTTACAAGACTAGGACATCCTGTCAACTTGATCTTAGCTATCGACATATCGGTTGCAACAATTTGCTCCAAATTAGGAGCATCTCCCAAAGTAAGGGTTTCGAGTTTATTATCGTCAAGATTCACATATTCCAATTGATTATTTTTAGATAAATCAATTGCCGTAATACTATTCTTATTAACTTTAATATATCCCAAATCTTTTGCACCTTTCACATCCAATTCAGTAACTTGCTGATCTGCATCAATAACAAAAAACTTGATATCATCTGCATAAATCTTTATTTCTCCACCATTTACAGGAGTTCCGGTAACAGTAGTAGGATAAATTGCTGCAGAAGAAGCTTTTGGATAAACCGTCGCTGAATCAGCAATTTCTACTGTTTCGACAAGTTTTCCATCTCCCCAATCAATATGGATCGTGTGAGCTGTTCGACAACCGAATTTCATTTCTATCACATCAGTCTTAGTCGTAGTCAATGTAATAGAAGGCGTAGTAGTTTCTGCATACATATGTACAATAGAAAAAAGACATAATAAAGCAGATAAGAGTAAACATCTTTTCATAAGCCTTAAGTTTTAGTTATTTAAGAATAAAATTAACACTATCAAAATCCTATTTAAAACCTTATAGTCCACAGATGTCTATATTAACGAACGTTTATTTGGATTGTGGAAGAAAGATATTGTGTTGGTGAGGAAAAGAGGATATTGTCCTGAAATGTAATTTCTTAAGTGCTAATAGAAAAAATGTCCTTGATAAAAAAAACGTCCAGATTAACGTTCAATTAATTGGACGATTCACCTTATATATAATAAAATATTAGCATAAAAATACGCTAACCCAGCATAAACATTCAAGCCTAACGGCTACAAATATAATAAATTTATTTCTTTTCTTATCAAAAACATATTTTTTTGTGTAATATATGCTATGCAGCAACTATTTTATCAAGAAAAATGATAAAATATACACCATTTATGCAGAATTATGTTTTCATTCTTTTACTACTACGAATTGAAAATTTATTTATTGACTCAAGATTATTAGTTAAAAAAACCGACTAAATTCTACTTAGATCAGTTTCGAGAGAAATCAACATGAATAGTCAATTCTCCTCTCGAGAAAAAAACATCAACACCATTACAGACTAAAAGAAAACGTAAAGATGACCTAATAATATTTTTTATTAGAAAATTCAGACAACTTTAAGAAAACAACACTACTCTTTATCTACAAATAAACAAAAAAAGAATCCCTATAAACTGAGAAGTTATAAGGATTCTTTATAAAATAGTATTGTTAATTACTTACTCAAAGCAGTAGCAACATCAACCGCACAAGCCACTGTACATCCTACCATCGGGTTGTTACCGATACCCAAGAAGCCCATCATTTCTACGTGAGCGGGAACTGATGAAGAACCGGCGAACTGAGCATCAGAGTGCATACGGCCCATTGTGTCCGTCATACCGTAAGATGCAGGACCGGCAGCCATATTATCAGGATGCAAGGTACGCCCCGTACCGCCACCTGAAGCAACAGAGAAATAAGGTTTGCCTGCCAATACACGTTCTTTTTTATATGTTCCGGCAACCGGATGTTGGAAACGGGTCGGGTTGGTAGAGTTACCTGTGATAGACACATCTACGCCTTCTTTCCACATAATAGCCACACCTTCGCGAACATCGTCAGCACCATAGCATTTTACTTTGGCACGAGGACCATCGGAATATGCAATTTCTTTAACCACCTTCAGCTCTCCGGTATAGTAATCGAACTGAGTCTGAACATAGGTAAATCCGTTGATACGAGAGATAATCTGTGCAGCATCTTTACCAAGCCCATTCAAAATACAACGTAAAGGTTCTTTACGTACTTTATCGGCCTTTGCAGCAATTTTGATAGCACCTTCAGCCGCAGCAAACGACTCGTGACCAGCCAAAAATGCGAAACATTTAGTTTCTTCACGCAATAACATTGCAGCCAAATTACCGTGTCCTATACCTACTTTACGATCATCGGCAACAGAACCGGGAATACAAAACGCCTGCAATCCTATGCCGATAGCCTCTGCTGCTTCTGCCGCATTCTTGCAACCTTTTTTCAAAGCGATAGCAGCGCCTACGACATAAGCCCATTTCGCATTTTCAAAACAAATAGGCTGAGTTTCCTCACACGTTTTATAAGGATCGAGACCATATGATTCGCAGATAGCATTTGCTTCTTCGATATCTTTAATTCCGTTTTCGTTCAATGCAGCAAGAATCTGTTTGATACGACGGTCTTGACTTTCAAATTTTACTTCTCTAATCATTATCTGTTCCTCCCTATATTATTCGTGACGTGGATCAATATGTTTAACTGCACCCTGTTCTTCAGTGAAACGTCCGTAAGTGCCGGTCACTTTTTTCAAAGCTTCATTGGCATCCGTACCTTTCTTAATCTCATCCATGAATTTTCCGAGGTGAACAAATTCATATCCGCAAATCTCATCGTTCTTATCGAGAGCGATAGTTTTAATATAACCTTCCGCCATTTCAAGATAACGAGGGCCTTTTGCCAAAGTACCATATAAAGTACCTACCTGACTACGCAAACCCTTACCGAGATCTTCTAACCCTGCACCGATCATCAAACCGCCTTCAGAGAAAGCTGACTGAGTGCGTCCGTAAACAATTTGCAAGAAAAGTTCACGCATAGCCGTATTGATAGCGTCACATACAAGGTCGGTATTCAATGCTTCCAAAATGGTTTTCCCGGGAAGAATTTCAGATGCCATAGCAGCTGAATGAGTCATGCCCGAACAACCGATAGTTTCTACCAGGGCTTCCTGAATTACACCGTCCTTTACATTCAAAGTCAGTTTGCACGCACCTTGTTGCGGAGCACACCACCCCACACCGTGAGTCAAGCCTGAAATATCAATCACTTCTTTGGCTTTCACCCATCTACCTTCTTCAGGTATAGGAGCCGGACCATGATTAGGTCCTTTCTTTACAACACACATGTGTTCTACTTCGTGTGAATAGATCATAATAATTCGCTCTTTTTATTTAATGAAAATTTAAAGCCTTTTATAAGCACCGCAAAGTTAGAACTTTTCCCGATTTTAACAACATATATATTTGAAGAAAAATCAGAGTAATTGGCATCAATCTATCATCATCAATCAAATTTAAGATAAATATTATTGAATAAACCCAATATTTTTATACATTTGTATTACATTCACATTACTATTCACACACTAACTACATCATGAAAAAATTAATTTCAGTTCTGTTAATTTTCATTCCCGAAATTTTATTTGCGGCAAACAAAGAATGGAAGTCGGGATATGTTGTCACCACCCAAAATGACACAATAAAAGGATATATCGCCTATCGGAAAAGCATGGAAGATCAAGAAAAATGCTTGTTTAAAAAAGACATGCGATCTCCAGAATTTAACTATACTCCGAACGAATTGATCTCATATCAATACGATGACGGACTATGTTTTCAAAGTAAAAATATAAAAACAGCTCATCTCAACGGAAAATATTTCGTAGAATGTTTATTGGAAGGAATTATCAATTTATATTGCGCACAAATAGATTATTCGAAAGAAATGAATAATCGAAAATCATTCGGGCCTATCGTCACAGCATTCTTAGCCGAAATCCCGAAAGAAGACAGTTGGGTTGAGATAATCTGTCCGGCTGATATTTTCAACGACCAACTGGAATCGAAACGAAACGACAAGAAATTGGCCAGCCTTTTTATAAATCAAATAGAGAAATTGAAAAACGATATACCTAAATCAAGTTATAACCAAGATAAGATGATCGCTCTGTTCAAAAAATATCATGACCTCGTATGTACAGACAAAGATTGTGTCATATATAAAGAACCCCATAAAAGACCTTCTCAATTTTTGACTTGTTTCACAAGTTTCGGATTTCAAAAAAGACGTACAACAGATCTGCTCGATCCAAAACAAGAAAATTTTCTCTGTCCCATGGCACATGTCGGAGTGACATATAGCCGCAGCCTTAATAAATTCACAGACAGGCTTCGATTAAATGTCGCACTTGGTCTGTTCTATCTGAATGCTAAAAAAAACACCTATTACGACAAAATATTTTATCATCCCGGATATGAATTCACAGATAATGAAGGAAACGTTACAGGACTAAAAACATATCACGATATAGAATACCATTACTTATTTCGTACTTTAGGGATATATAATCAAATCAGTGTAGAAGGCAGATTGATGGTGAAAAAGGAAATACAACCTCTACTCGAAATAGGATTTTATCAACAAGTATATATTCCGGTAAAAAATAAACTCGACATATCTGTTCGAGAGTTAGGACACAACATCAATCCGATGGAATATCCTCACTATATTGTCGGGATAATTGCTTCAGCCGGAATATCTATTAATAAAGGAAAGTATCAAATTCCCATAAAAATAAACACTTATCTCCCATTTACCGAAAGTATAGACAGACCGATGGAATTACGGACACAATTCAACCTTTCTATCGGATATACGTTCAGCATCGGAAAAAATAACCGATAAATTTCAATGGTATCTCATCATATCCATGATTAAAACGGTCGCATATCACTACAATGTGCAATCGATTTTATCTTTATTTTTTGTCAAATTGATAAAAGCTCTTTTTGCATTCTGAAAAAAATTGACGAAATTTGTATCGCTTTTGTAAGATTGACAGTAGTTTTAATTATTAACACAAATAAATTCTCAATTACAATGAAAAAAAGTGCTCTGCAAATAGCTCGTGCAGCTTATCAACCGAAGTTGCCTAAAGCGCTTAAAGGGTCTCTCAAAATCCAAGAAGGAGCTCCGACTCAGTCTGTAGCTGACCAAGATGCTATTGCGAAATTATTCCCCAATACTTACGGAATGCCGGTATTATCGTTCATAGAAAGCAATGAAGTAAAAAATTACCCGGCAATTAATGCAGGAGTTATACTTTCGGGTGGACAAGCTCCCGGAGGTCATAATGTAATTGCAGGACTTTTCGACGGATTAAAAGCGCTGAACAAAGACTCCCGTTTATACGGATTTTTATTAGGACCGGGAGGTCTAGTCGATCACAAGTATATCGAATTGACCCAAGATATTATCGATGAATATCGGAATACCGGTGGTTTCGACATTATCGGCTCAGGTCGTACAAAACTCGAGACAGAAGACCAATTCGACAAAGGGTTACAAATTATTAAAGAATTAAATATCAAAGCCCTCGTTATTATTGGAGGAGATGATTCTAATACCAATGCTTGCGTATTGGCAGAATACTACAAAAAAAACAATACGGGTGTACAGGTAATCGGTTGTCCCAAAACAATCGACGGAGACCTCAAAAACGAAATGATAGAAACATCTTTCGGATTCGACACGGCTTGTAAAGTTTATTCCGAAGTTATCGGAAATATCCAACGTGATTGCAACTCTGCAAAAAAATATTGGCACTTTATTAAATTGATGGGACGTTCGGCTTCTCATATTGCTTTGGAATGCGCATTACAGACCCAACCAAATATCTGTATCATCTCAGAAGAAGTAGAAGCCAAAAACATGTCATTAGACGATGTTGTGACATATATTGCAAAGATCGTTGCCGATCGTGCAGCACAAGGTAATAATTTCGGGACTGTTCTTATCCCTGAAGGATTGATCGAATTCATTCCGGCCATGAAAAGACTTATCGCCGAATTGAACGACTTCCTTGCACACAATAGCAATGAATTTGCTATGATTAAAAAATCAGAACAACGAAATTATATCATCAATCACCTCTCTTCCGAAAATTCGGCTATTTATGCAAGCCTTCCCGAAGGTGTCGCCCGTCAATTATCATTAGACCGCGATCCGCACGGAAACGTCCAAGTATCATTGATCGAAACTGAAAAATTACTTTCAGAAATGGTTAGCAAAAAATTGGCCGAATGGAAAGCTGAAGGCAAATATAACGGCAAATTCGCTGCTCAACATCATTTCTTCGGATACGAAGGTCGTTGCGCTGCTCCTTCTAACTTCGATGCCGACTACTGCTACTCATTAGGATACACAGCGGCAATGTTGATCGGTGAAGGTAAGACCGGATACATGTCTTCGGTACGTAATACTACAAAACCTGCAGATCAATGGATTGCAGGAGGTGTTCCTGTAACCATGATGATGAATATGGAACGCCGCCACGGAGAAATGAAACCGGTTATACAAAAAGCATTGGTAAAATTGGATGGTGCACCTTTTAAACATTTTGTAGCACAGCGCGAACAATGGGCTAAAGAGACTTGCTATGTTTATCCCGGACCGATCCAATACTTCGGACCGACAGAAGTTTGCGACCAACCGACAGAAACATTGAAATTGGAACAAGCCTAAAGATTATTATTCTTATATAAAAATGAGTCTCGTTTCTTTAATTGAAACGAGACTCGTTTTTTATATAAAAAAGCCTGTTATTCCATTTCTTTAAACAACCGGTCTGATCATAAAAAAATGCAGAGAATAAAAATATCCTCCGCATTTTTCTCAAAACATATTATACTTCCTTTATCTCTTAAACTGTGCCCTTACGAAATCAAGATATTCTGTTCCATAGCCATCACCGTAAGCCGGATCGGTAGGTTCTATCGCTGTATTGGTATTCCAATCGTTAAACGAATCGACAAACACGATAGGATGTCTGCCCAAATTACGTTTTGCCACATTACATAATGTTTTAAACGTATCTTTATTACGAACGACCAACGGGTATTGAGCATAATTCTGCAGATTCTCTACATACCAATTAAATGCAGGAGAAACTGTCGGAATAAATTCGTGCCCGAAGTTGCTGGACAAGAAACTCTGGAAATAAGCCCAGTTCTGGTCTATCAGTTGCGGGTACATTTGCGAACGGTTATAATTAGTCTGTTTATACATCGTTTCACAACACAATGCATCTACATTGCCCACAAAATAATATTGATAGCGTCCCGGAGGCGTAAAAGCTCCCTGACGGGCGACCAAGAACATATCATACCCTCTTTCTTCTTTCACATAAGCCCTCATATCGGCATATAGCTTCTTGCTATCTAAAGAATGGGTTTTATCTGCAGCAATAATAACAACCATAGGTTTCCCGTCAACCTTAAAATAATTAGGATCACTAAAATAATCGGCAATACGCTTAAAGATATCATTAAAACGCTGAAGCCGAGTCTGATACTTCAAAGGACGAGTAGAAACCACATCTTGCACCTCTTCAACACGCCCGCCCTCTTCGGCTTTCAATGCCGTCGGCTGATTATTAAAATTATTCATATTCACCGAAATCACGTACTTCAGTCCCTTTAAATCGACAAGAGCACCACAAGCCGGATCATTCGCCGCCTTTCCGGTTACATCACGACGTCCTGTCACCACATTAACGAATGCAGTATCTCCTAACACATTAGGATATTTACCCATCGAAGTATTGCAATTCGGTAAAATGAAAAAGTCCAGTCCCGCCTGTAATGCCCAATCTACTTGCTGCTGAGCTATAGCGATAAACTCCTCATTATTCGGGTTCATCGGATAAGGAGCATCTGTGGCTTTAGATCCTTCCTCCGGATAATTCACAGAAGACAACATCGGTATGACATTCGCTCCTAAAATAGAGTTAGCATAATCTAAAGGTTGTTTCAACCGTGCATATTTCTCTGCGTTAAGACCACCGCTACCCAAATTCATATAATAAGCTCCTAACTGTAGACCGGCAGGCGGCTCAACATCGGGAATTTCATAATTCAGAAAATAATCATCTATACTGGGTCCGTCATCCTTCGCACAAGAAGAAAACATCAATAATCCGGCACAGAGATACAATCCTATTTTACTATTTCGTTTCATTCTATATTGATTTTATGTGTTCTAACTTATACAAATATATATTACCAATAGGGCGTAAACTCAACTTGTTTAATCACCTTCATATCGATATACTTGCCAAATTCCGTAGTATCCTTGATTGCCGGAAACTCTTTCTTTACGCCTTCCAAGAAATGATCCCAATCTTTACCATACCATTTTTGCGCAAATTTAGAGCTGTATACAACTGTACCCCTTGCCCATTTTGCGTCTCCGGCTGCAGTATCGAATGTTTTTGCAAATTGCAATAAAGTGAAAAAGTTATCTCCCCAATGATAAATAGGCGATGATTGCGGCGAATTGGCTTGCAACAAATCGATAGCCTTATAATATTGCACCTTATTTTTAGTAAGTTCTTCTGTCGGATAAACCAATCGTTCCGGAATATAATCATAAGTCGTTTTCGAACCTTCCGGCAAATTATTAACAGAAGCATAGAAATAAGGAGGATAATTCATCACCCTTGTACGACGTTCCAAAGTCCACGCAGCATGGCCATTAAAGAAATCAGCTAAATAACGTTGCTTCCATATTTGCTCCAAGTGGTTTTCATCACCGCCTTCTCCATTAACTTCAACCTTGTAAATACCCTGATAATCATATATACCTTCTCCGTTCGTATTCCATTTCACACCATCTTGCTCATAATAATCGGAAGCGCCCGATACTCCCCATTGGTCGAACGACGCAATAATACCGGCTTTATAATAATCTTCAGCAGATTTTGCACCCAATCCATATTTAATTTTAGCTTCGGCAGCAAGAAAGTTGGCATCTGCCGCTGTCAAAATCGGATGAAATGCATCCATTTTAACAAGATCATAAGCAACTTTCGAATAAGTGTCTCTACTAACATTGGCACTTGAAAACGGGCTTGGAATTTTATTGACACCGTCATAAGTACCTACTTCCCACGCACCTGTCGTAACCGGAGAATACTCTTCACGAGGACAATACGGAACTTTGTAAGTAACAATCATAGAGTCCATCATCAATTCATGTCCCTCAATTACACTTTGACGGAACAATGTATCACGTACTTCAAAACGATCTTCAAAATCAAACGTTTTCTGACAATACGCTTCCAAACGCGGATCATTGAAAGACCTCAGCCAAATAAAGAAGTAGAGGTTGACATTCGGATAAGAATCGATATTATTCGGCTTTGTATCAAGTTCTTTCAAAAAACGAGTATAATACCAAGATACATCGACATCTTTCTGAGTTCCCCATTTCGGGCACATATTATCTTCTACTGTCGACATCAACAGATCTTCCCGTCCCATACTTGCCTGAATAGCCTGAAGCGAACGTTCAGGAATTGCACTCTGTGTATTCATTGCCACTTCAAGGCGCAACGTATTGGCAAATTTCAACCAACGAGTCATATCGCTCTTATTTCCAGAAGCATAATACACCGGATCCTTTTCAAAACCGTCCTTATTCAAATCGATCTTACTAATCGCATCATCGAGCATATTCAGCACTTCTGTATAAATCGAAGCTTCGGAATCATACCGGAACTCATTTAAATCGGCATTCAAAGCATCCTGCATAGGCATAGGACCGAAAGAAGAGGCCATGAAGTAATATACGTATGCTTTCCAGATTTGAGCGATCTGCACTCTATTTATAGCTTCAGGTATATCTTTTTCTCTATCAATACCGATCTGCAGATTCTTTAAAATATCGACATACATCTTAGTAAATGCACCGCTCGTGTTATCTTTATCGCTCGGACCTCTGAAAGTAAGGAACGAATAGCGAGAAAACCACATAAAGTAGTTATAATTCAACTCCGCCATACAATCAAGACTCTTGTAGATTGTCCCCGGAAACACATCCTGCAAGCGAACATTGTATATCTTATTAGGATTTGTATTAGCCTCCTCAAAGCGGTCTTCACAAGAAGTAACTCCCGTAAAAAACAAAAGTCCGGCTAATAAATACATTATTTTTTTCATATTCATCTCTATATTTTAGAAAGTTACTTTCAAGTCAAAACCATAAGTTGCAGTAGGCAATGGATAGCCTTGTTCAAAACCTTGACCATTCCCAGTTGTAGAAGTCGCTTCAGGATCGATTCCTTGTGGAGTATTTTGGAACAGAATAGCCAGGTTACGTCCGACTGCCGACAGTCTCAAACTCTGAAAAGGAGTTTTTCGCAAAAGCTTTTTCGGGAAGGTATATCCCAAAGCAACTTCACGCAATTTCACATAAGTCGCATCATAAGTGTTCATCTTGGCATTACGTCCGGATATATGACAAAACATTACGTCCGGCTTCACCCAGTCATTGACAACCGGCTGTCCGCCCAAACCTTCGATACTTGCTTCAAATACACGTCCGGGGAAATATACCCCTTTAGGACGAGCACCATCCATATACGGAACACGATTAGCTTGAGCATCAGCCGGGAAAGGAACATCCGTAGGTCTCAAATAACCGGCACGTTCCTGGTCACTCTCATCCAATACCCATTTAGAGAAAAAATATTCATCACGACCTTCCAAAGACTTTATACTGTTACCCATATTATTCGCTTTATAAGCAGTCTCAGAATAGAACAACCCACCTTTTTTAAAGTCAAATAAGAATGAGAAATCAAAACCTTTATATCTGAACTGATTCTTCCAACCTCCTAAAAAATCAGGTTCGACACATCCGATATATACATCTTTTTGTTCAAGAGGCTTACCAGAAACATCTGCAATAACATTGCCCGCAGCATCTCGTTGCCAATCTGTACCATACATCTGACCATAGGGTTTACCCACTTCAACATAACTGATACAGCCATCTGCTCCGGCAGCACGCACCTGATAACGATCTACCCCCGGAGTTAAAGAAACGACTTTCGAATTATTTTTCGACCAATTGAAAATTGTAGTCCATTCAAAATTTTTCGTTTTTACCGGAGTAATAGAAGCGGTTAACTCAGCTCCTCGGTTTTGAATCTCTCCGGCATTTACAAAACGTTCTTTATAGCCTGATGCAGAAGATACACTCGCCCGCATGATCTGATCTGTCGTACTTTTCCAATAATAAGTAAAATCGACAGAGATCCTATTGTTCCAAAAACGGAAATCGGCACCTACCTCATAAGACGTTGTCTGCTCGGGTTTCAAATTAGGATTTTTACGAATATTATCTGTCATATAATAAGGCATCCCCAAGTATGTACTCGAAAGATTCAAACCGTCATATAATGAATCGAACGGGGCATCATTACCAACCGTAGCGACAGATCCTCGTAATTTTCCGAATGTCAATATTTCTTTAGGAATATCAAAAGCCTGAGTCAATATAAAACTCAATCCCGTTGACCAATAGAAATAAGAATTATTTCCGGGAGACAAAGTAGAAGACCAGTCATTCCGCACTGTACCGTCTAAATAGACCATATCTTTATATCCGACATTGGCCATCGCAAATACAGAAACTTTCTCTTTACCATCATAGCTGTCGTTTCCGACCAAAATAGCTCCGTTATTTGCCAAACTCGGCATATCCGGTTGAGAAGTCGTTCCTACAGTCAAATTTGTACGCTCATTTCTCCGATTCTGCCATGAATAACCCAAGGATGCTGTCAGATTCCAGTCTTTCTTAAAACGTTTATTAAAGTTCAACATCGCCTCGATATTGTTATTCTGAGCCATTTGAGAGAACTCTTTGAACTGACCGTCCGTATCGAACTGGCTATACATATTGGTATATTCCCATCCTCTGGCAGTTTGCAAATCGGTAGCAATACGCAAACGGAAATTCAAATAATTCAAAATACGGTAATTCAATGTGATATTCCCCATAAACCAATGTTTCGTATCATGGTTCGGCAATTCATATAACAACCAGTACGGGTTAGTAAACCCACCATTCAAGTTATATGGTTTTCCTTCTCCGTCTTTCCAAGGAATCAATTCTCCGATCGAAGTATCACGAGGTAAATTTCCCAATATATATAGCGGATTGCGACTCGATGAATTACGATACCCACGATTATCCATGGCATCGTATGTATAGCTTGCATTGACATCGGCTGTCAAACGATCGGTCAATTTAGATTGTGTACGCAAATTGAACGAATGACGGGAACGTTCATTCCAATCTTTCACTACATCATTAGCTGTTAATACGGTATAAGAAAAACGTATCGAAGCTTTATCCGTTACCTTATCAAAAGACAAAGAATTTGTCCAGGCAATACCGGTTTTATAAAGATCCGAAATATTATTTTTATTCGGAGAGTAAGTACGAAGCTCTCCTCCACGTCCGATAATCGGGAAACCTAACATAGGTAAACCGTAGCTACGGTCACTGGCATCTTGAGATGTCAAGTTAAATATTCCCCAAGGCAAATTAGGATTATAGGTAGTATTTAATCCGTTCTTACCTGTCATATTCAATGCATTCTGATTAATTTCGGCATTCATACCGGAACCATAAATATTCTGATATGCCGGATATTGGTACAGACGACTCAACTGCACGTTAGAAGAGAATGAGACACCCCAGCCTGCACGAGCCTGAGCCTTTTTCGTCGTAATCAAAATAACACCGTTCGCACCGTCTGACCCGTACAAAGCCGATGCATTTGCACCTTTCAGAATTTCTATACTTTCTATATCATCCGGATTGATGTTGGCAGCAGCATTACCATAATCGAGTTCACCATTTTCTCCCATATCATTCATAATAGGGATACCATCGATCACATACAATGGTTGATTGTTTCCCGTAATAGAGTTATTACCACGTATAACTACACGAGTCGAACTACCTGGACCTCCTCCCGATATAATCTGAACCCCCGAAACCTTACCCTGTAACATATTCAACAAGTTCGCATCACGGGTCTGGGTCATTTCATCATCCATCTTTACGGTCTGACGTCCGTAAGTCAAAGATTTAGCATCACGACGAATACCCAAAGCCGTCACAACTGTTTCTTCCAACTCTTGAACTTTCGGTTTTAACGTGATTTTCAAGAAAGTCGTTTTAGAATTGACTGTAATGTTCTGCGGTACACATCCGATATATGTCACATTAATCGTGGCATTCTCAGGAATCTGTAACGTAAACTTTCCATCGATGTTAGTTGTTGTTGTCCGTTTCGATGACAAATCCCGTATCGTCGCACCAATCACAGGTTCTCCTTGCTCATCAAATACCGTACCTTCTAATTTACGGTTTTGTGCAGACAATGTCTGAAAAGAGGAAAGAATCAGTGCAAAGATCAGAGCAAAAAAACTCATTCGGAACGGACGTCTAACCGTCATCCGATCTTCACATTCTCTATTGTTTTCCATAATTATAAAATAAATTTAATAAATGTGTGTATATCTCCTCGCTAAAAAAATTTTAGCGTAACAAAGATCAAAAAGCATAAGTTCAACAGGAATTTTCTTAAAAATATCAGATATAACAAAATCTATTTTTCTTACAAAATCTGACTTCCATGGCATCAAGAAAATCTTAAAATTAGAAAATTGAAGTGTCTGTTTAAATTTCCAGACACTCCTATTTTCCAGCACTCACTAACTATTTTACACTAACTAAAATACTTTTTACTTGATTTCCTGCAATAACCTGTACCGCATAAATACCAGAAGACAAGTTTACCGGAACTTCTTGAGCAAAAGCTCCCGCTTCTATAGATTTAGTAGCAGAAGATAGCAATTGAGAAGACATATTATATATATTGATCTTAACAACTGATGATTCAGAAATACCGATAACATGAATATTTCCATCTGCATAATATATATTCAATTCAGAATCAGATACAATACTTTTATCTACAGCCGAAGGATATACTTCCGAATCTTGTTCGATAGCTCCAATTGCACATTTTCCATCTGTAAATTTCCGTTCCAAATTCCGCCCATCTGTTGTTACATCAAACGCCTGCAACAAACGACCTTCTCCAAAAGTCAAACCTTCATTATCGGAAGGTAAAAACAGATATCCTTCATCAATATAATAGTCAAAATTATCCCAAAGTGAAAATCCTGCTTTAAGCTCTCCATTAGAGGAATAGTTCCAGCGATTTTCTTCTTTCAACTTAGCCAATTCTTCTTCTGTAGCAATAGCCGCATCAGCAGAAGTTCCTACTAACGCATATTGACCGCCGAAAGAGATGCGCCCCAACCATGAACGTCTCAAATCCAAATTGGCTACAACATCTTTATTTTTTGAATTCTGGAAATTAACATCTCCATAATAAAGATCGGGACGTCCATCATTAAGTTGCACTGGATTCGATGCGTGATTGTTCTCAATTATGCTATTCCAAATTCTCTTTCTCATTGCTTGAGGCGACAAGTCTCCGTCTGCATCCAGAGTGCGTATCCCCGCGGCATCATATCCATTACCGTTAAGAGCTCCGCTCATATTCTCGGTTATCGTACAATTTATAATATTAAACTCATTAGTCGACCGACCATATTTACAAAGAATAGCACCACCTGCACCTTGCGCATAGTTATAAAGAATCGTTGTATTTACCAGATTAAACTTTACAAAAAATCCTTGCATATTAGGAACAGCATTGTGCATATAAATAGCACCTCCGCCCTTTCCACCATCGGCGTTTCCGTTTCCATTCCAACTCGACATTGCAAAATTATCTGCTATAACACAATTTTCAAATGTGATAGGAGTCTCCGCTCCATTATTGGCAGCCCCTGTTTCTTCAAAATAAATAGCACCACCGGAATCATTAGCTCCATTATGGACCATACGACAATTTTTTACATGCAATTTATTATTCTTTCCATTGCTCAAAGAAATACCTATTGCACCGCCTTTATTCGCTGCGCCATAACCATCGGGAATTCCCCAAATACCACCTCCTGCATCATCCGACACCCAAGTAGCATTATTAGCATAAAAGAGTGTATTTGTAATATTAACAGCACCACCGCCCTGCCAAGAAATAGCACCTCCGAGACCACCGAAATTATGACGGAACTCACAATTATCCATATTGATGTTTGCTGCAATAATCACCATAGCACCTCCTTGATTACTGTTGTCATTACCACGAGTCAGGACTTTGTTCCCCGTAAAAAAACAATTTTCAAAATCGACACTTATACTTCTTATATAACAAGCACCTCCTGTATCACTAGCGCCTTTACCATTCGTAAAACGCAAGTTCTTAAAAGAATGTTTTCCACCGTTCAAACCTCCGTCAATCCGAAATATACGACTTCTATCACTTCCGGTAAACCCACAAGTCACGGTATCTTTCCCGATAAATGTCATCGGTACATCCAAAAATAATACACCCATATCTCCACCGTTTGCATTCCATGTGCGATATTCACGCTCTACTCCATCAGGACCTTTTAACGATTGAGGATAACCGGTAGCGTAATCTCCCGCATTACCGATAATATCTCTCCATCCCCCCGATTTTGAAGGTTCTTTAGTAATATCGATAATTCCGTCTACATAAACCTCCACAGGTGTATGCCCCATTGTATCTTGAGCCAAAGTCGGACTTTTATAAATTTCAGTAATTACACCACTAACCGAGGCCTTAGCTGTAGCCTCTGTCAATCCATCATTATCATCACTACCTTCAGGTGACAAATAATACTTCTTGGCATCAGCATAAGATGAAGTAAAAAGACCTGCAAACAAAATAGCAAGTGCTATCCTTTTCAGAGTACTTACATTTCTCATGATAATCAAGTTTTAATTCTACAATTTGTTATTAATTTATTATTGATTTAAGATCAATCTTTCTATCATATTAAAAAACTATTACATTTTTCAAATTCAAAACCCACAGTGTAAATTTTCAGCAAATCCTATTATTGCCTACTATTTCTGAAACAAAAGTATATCTGAAGTATTAATTCACCTCTTTATTTCATATTAATTAGCGATTAAAAAATAATTAAACAAAGAAATCAATGAAAATATTTTCAGGTCTCCAAATCAAATTTAAATCCGTCAAAACAATTAAAATATGCAGTAAATATGAATTAATTTTATCATAATCAATTAAAATACAAATAAATCAATATTTAAAAAATAAGTATACAAGATTTTTATACCAAGGATAAAACTATTCAATATTTCAAATAATTACCTATCAAAAATAATTTACAAAAAACTTCTATCAGCATTTCTATAATATTACAAAACTATTAATAGAGTAAGGCAAAGAAATGAATAAATCTATAATCACAGTTCATTCAATATCATTTTTAACAGACAACTTTCACATGATTTATATAAACATTTTTCTATTCGAATTAAAAAAAATATTTAGCATGTCTTCTCTGTCAGTATATCTATACATTAAGAATTCTATTTCCGATATTTTTCAGAAGCACTCCGATTTTACTATTAATGAACATAGCAAAAACAAACATCTATTTTTAACTAAATAACAGAAAGGAAATAATGAGTATTATAGCAGACTCTTATATATTTTGGTCCTATCATAACAGAAGTTGTTTCTCAATATATCTATTTTTAAGAGTATTTTCAGCCTCGATAAGAAAGACAAACAAAGCCTCATGACAGCAAAAAAAATAGAAAACAGATTGTCTAAACAAAAAATAAGGCGGTCATTTTGACCGCCTCAGAATCTGTTACAAATTATACTTCTAAAACCCAATCATCTTATTACATAAGCATCTCCTGTAATCTGGCATACAGAACTTTTTACCAATCCTTTCGACTTAGCCTCAGAAGTAGGCGACATTCCTCCTGCGTATATTGTTTTCTTACCCGGAAATACAGTTATGATCCCGTTATCATCCGGCAAAGACATATCTCTCGGAGAAATCTCGAACGAAAGCGTTTTTTCTTCTCCTGCTTTCAAATAAACTCGCTTAAATCCTTTCAAAGCCGTAATCGGAGCTTTTTCCACACCTTCATGAGAAAGATACAGTTGGACAACTTCATCCCCATCTTTCTTCCCTATATTTTTAACTTTTACCGAAACTTTTATCGGCTCACCGACTTTTCCCCCGGATACGACTTGCGGTACAGAATAATCGAACATCGTATAACTTAACCCAAAGCCGAATGGATACAACGCTTCACCTTTGAAATAGCGATAAGTTCTATTTGCCATAGAAAACGCTCCGAAAGGCGGCAAATCGCTATCCGAACGATAGAACGTAACAGGCAGCTTCCCCGAAGGATTATAATCGCCAAATAATACATCTGCAATTGCTTGTCCTGCAAATTGACCGCCATACCATGCATTCAGAATAGCAGGAATATTCTGAGATTCCCATTCTATACCTAAAGCACTACCCGTCATCATCACAAAAATAATCGGCAAACCCGCCTCTTTCATTTTTTTCATCAATTCAGTCTGTACTTCAGGTAAAGCAATTGTCGTACGGTCTCCACCTCGAAATCCATCGACCGAGATCGGCAATTCCTCACCTTCAAGACGAGGAGATATTCCCCCTACAAAGATCACCTGATCTACACCTTTTAAGCGTTCTATCAAAGCATTTAAGGTTTTCTCATCCGAAGGTTTCACACAATCTATCGCTCTATCGTAAATGACTTGTGTGCGCTTTCCGACTTTCGAACGTATTGCCTCCAGCGGAGTAATCACCTTGGAGGGAAAGCCGTTATAATTTCCCAATACAACAGTCGAGTCATCGGCATTCGGGCCTATAACAGCAATTTTCTTTAAATTTTTGCGTAAAGGCAATACATTGTCATTTTTCAACAACACAACCGATTCCCTGGACATTTTCAAAGCCAATGCCTTGTGTTCGTCACATTCAAGAACAGACAACGGAGTATCGGCATATTTTACCCGATCTGCAGGATCAAAAAGGCCCAAACGGAACCGGGTCATAAAAAGGCGCTTTACCGATTCATCGATCTGAGCTTCGGTAATAAGTCCTTGTTTCACGGCATCAACCAGTTTTACATATATATTCTGCCCACATTCAAGATCTGTTCCATGCAATACGGCATCAGCCGAAGCATGAGCAGCATCGGCGTGAGTTTTATGCTTCAAAAAATCATCAATAGCTCCGCAATCAGATGTCACATAACCGGTAAACTTCCATTGTTTTCTTAAAATATCCTGCATTAAAAGGTCATTTCCACAACACGGCTGACCGGCCAAAGCATTGTAAGCACACATTACGCTCGACACTTTCGCATCCACGACCAAATCTCTGAAAGCAGGTAAATATGTGTCCCACAAATCATACATGCTCACTTCTGTATTGAAAAAATGCCGGGAAATTTCCGGACCACTATGCACGGCATAATGTTTTGCGCATGCCGATGCTTTTAAATATTTAGGATCATCACCCTGCAAACCGTTGACGAAAGCTTTTCCTAAAGTTCCGGTCAAATAAGGGTCTTCTCCGTAAGTCTCCTGCCCTCTTCCCCAACGCGGATCTCGAAAAATGTTAATATTCGGAGTCCAATAAGTCAATCCATGATAAATTTCATGAATTCCTTTCGATATGGCATCATGATATATAGCCCGGCCTTCATCGGCAATAGATGACGCAACTTTTTGAAATAAAGCATCATCCCACGTAGCAGCCATACCTATGGCTTGTGGAAATACCGTCACCTTATAGGGTGTACGTCCAACGCCATGCAAACATTCATTCCACCAATCATAGGCCGGAATACCCAAACGCTCGATAGCCGGAGCTTTATTCAACATTTGGGAGACCTTTTCTTCCAATGTCAACCGAGATACCAAATCATCTACCCTTTTTTCGAAAGAGAGATCAGGGTTTTGAAACGGAAAAGTATTCTGAGCCTTTCCCGTATGAGCGCAAAAACCCCATAAAACAAATAAAACGCAATAAAAAATTTGATTTTTCATGTATGATAGTGTTTATGTTGATGATTAAAATTCAAGATATGCAAAAATAGCATTAATTTATAATCTCAAAAAATTACATTCACAAAGATCACGATTCTATATTAAAGAAATAAAAACATCTCGATTAAATACAAATTAAAAAAGGCATAAATAAACAGATTAGAATCCGGGATACTTAAGTACCAAATTTTCAATAAAAACGCTAATCCTCTTGTTTATAATAAACAATGCTTCATGGTTGGGACATTTGGGCTTAAGCAGGTTCTTCTTGAAGTCCCAATGTGCAGGATTGACAGAGATTCCTAAACTCTTGTACTTTTTCTTTCCATTCTTACAGATTCTCACCATAAGCGGTGATTCGCTATTCTTTAAGACTTTTGATTTGTAGCACGTTACATTAACTGTTGCTTCCATTCTTGGTTTAACTCTCGGTTTAACTGAACCATGTAAACCAGCGCAATTTGGGCATAAAAAAAGAGAGTTACTTTGGTGTAACTCTCTGATTTTCAAGTGATCCGCCTGGGGCTCGAACCCAGGACCCCAACATTAAAAGTGTTGTGCTCTACCAGCTGAGCTAGCGAATCATCGCGGGCATTTGTTTTTCCAAATGCGTTGCAAAGGTACGCTTTATTTTTATTTCTGCAAATTATCCATGCACTTTTTTATCACTTTCCGATACATTTTCAAATATAAAAGTCATGTATAAAACATACATACTTATTTTTTAAACAGTTATACACATATAATACAAAAAAAATTTCTCATCTTACTTTCCTCTAACATCTCTCTGATTAATTACAAGCAAATAGCTTAATAACATCAATTTGGATTTCTTTCTATTGATCTAATCGCATAATAGAAAACATGACTTCGATATTTTCTTTCAAAATATTATATTTGCTTTTTACTAACTAAAAATATAATATGGAGAACCCTATATTTGCCCTCGCCGAAAAAAATCAAAAACGAGCAAAAAACATCATAGAAGAAACAAACATAATAAATATATGGAAGTCGATAGGGGCAGAAATCAATCTGGTCGGTTCTTTAAGAATGGGCCTGCTCCTAAAACATAAAGACATCGACTTTCATATTTACACCACACAACTTAACATCCATGACAGTTTCAAGGCCATCGCACAATTAGCCCAAAGTCCTTCTATAACAAAAATCGAATACAACAATCTTATCGATACAGAGGAACATTGCATCGAATGGCATGCTTGGTATATAGATAAAGATAACGACCTGTGGCAAATAGACATGATCCATATTTTAAAAGGATCTCGATATGATGGCTATTTTGAAAAAGTTGCCGACAACATTTGTGCAGCTCTTACCCCTGAAAAAAAATTAGCCATTTTAACTCTGAAGAACGAAACTCCAGATACGGAAAAAATCATGGGAATAGAATATTATCAAGCCGTAATTGAAAACGGAATAGATAATTACTCTGATTTTATCGAATGGAGAAAAAAACATCCTGTAAATGGAATCGTAAATTGGATTCCATAAATAACAGAATCCTCCTTTTTTGAAAAAAGGGGGAAAAGGCCATAAAAAGAAAGATTTTGACAATTTTTTTAGTAGAAATAATAAAATAGCGGCTTGACAATCTTTACATTTTTAGGTAATTTCGTAAAATAATTTAAGAGCCTATTTCTTTTTTTCCAAAAGAAAATATTATGAGAATATTCTAATTATTACAACAAAATAATTTTAGAATTTTGAAAGACTCTTAAAACTTAAAACAAGAGGCTATTCTCTCTTTTTTAAATAATCCGAAACAGGTTTATTTCATTCCGGATAAACTTTTGAACAGGTTCTTAATTCTAGCTATCGTACAAACTATTTATTATTTATGTATAAACTTTAGAACAATAATTTTTTTATAAAAACGAATTACCCAAATACAAATCTGAACATGTCTTTTATCTATCATTTTATTTATCGCATAATTCTAACTGCAGACTATCTAAAAAAAGGATTTTTCTTTTTCCTGACAATCATCATGTTCGGATTTGTAAACAACTTATATGCCCAACAAGATACAATATTTTTTCATTCAAAACCATCAGATACCATCACCAGTGACTCGGCAGTAATTCAATTTTTATCTGATGCCGACATTCCCGTTACAACAGATAATAAAATTCATTTGCTTAAAAGCGGAAAAGAAAAATTTGATGATTTATTCTCTGCTATAAAAAAAGCCAAACATCATATACATCTTGAATACTTCAATTTCCGCAACGATTCTATTGCTAATGAACTTTTTACCTTACTGGCTCATAAAGCTCAAGAAGGCGTAGAAATACGAGCTCTGTTCGACGCATTCGGAAACTGGTCAAACAGCCGACCATTGAAAAAAAAACACTTAAAGAATTTACGTAAAAAAGGAATCGAAATTTATCATTTCGACCCCCTACGCTTTCCCTATATAAACCACGTATTTCATCGAGATCACCGGAAAATTGCTGTTATAGACGGAACAATCGCTTATGTCGGAGGTATGAATATTGCCGACTATTATATTAAAGGCTTGCCGGAAATAGGAGAATGGAGGGATATGCATGTACGCATCGAGGGAAAAGCCACACATTATCTGCAAGAGATATTCCTTTCTATCTGGAATAAGACTACTAAACAGAATATCTGCGGGACAGCTTATTTTCCCATTTATTCAGATACAACATTTCATAAAGGTAAATCGATAGCTATTGTTGATCGAACTCCGAAAAAATCGCCAAAACAAATAAGACAAACCTATGCAAAGTCAATCGACGTAGCAAAATCGAATATACAAATTGTAAATCCATATTTTTTACCTACTCGTTCTATAAGAAAAGCTTTAAAATCGGCATTAAAACGCGGGATCAATGTAGAAATCATGATTTCCGCAAAAGCAGATATCGCATTTACACCTGAAGGTTCGATTCGTGTTGCCCATAATCTAATGAAAAAAGGAGCTCATATTTACTTATATAACGGAGGATTTCATCATTCTAAAATCATGATGATAGACAGTACTTTCTGTACTGTAGGAACAGCGAATCTCGACAGTAGAAGCTTACGATATGACTATGAAGTAAATGCGTTCATTTTTGATAAAGAGATAACAGAAGAACTCTCTGAAATTTTTGAAAAAGACAAGCAAAATTGCACTATGCTTACACTGGAAGAATGGAGAAAAAGATCGGTATGGAAACGTTTTGTAGGGTTATTGGCTCAAATGTGCACTCCATTCCTGTAAACTTTGTTTAACTCCTGCAATTACCTATACCGAGATAAGAAATCAACCAATCTTTACAAAATCGAGCTTTTGAATTTATAAATTTATACTTATTTAACAGAAAGGTATTTCATATTCAGATAAAGGAAGATAATTTTGTTTATCATTTTATAGTACATTTTTTCTTTTCATAAAACACACATATTAAACACACAAAACCATGAAACTTTCAAAGATCATTTTTATCATTGCGATTTTTATTTTTACAGCAAATTCGGTTCAGGCGAAAAAAATTACACCTAAACGAGAAACAGTAGAATGGATAGATGTATGGTTACCACATACTAACGATGACAAATTACCAAGAGTATTGCTTATCGGAAACTCCATTACACGAGGATATTATCCTAAAGTTGAAAAATTACTCAAAGGGAAAGCTTATGTAGCGCGATTAACAACTTCCAAAAGTTTAGGAGATCCGGCACTCATTCAAGAAATAAATCTGATAATGAGTTACGGGAAATTCGATTTAGTACACTTCAATAACGGATTACACGGCTGGGAATATACCGAAGACGAATATGATGCAGCATTTCCCGACATGATCAAGGCTATTCGCAAAAATGCACCGAATGCGAAACTGATTTGGGCTACAACCACACCTATACGCACAGGGAAATACTGCGAACGGCTCGAAGAAAGAGTAGCTCGCATTGTTACCAGAAATGAAATAGCACAAAAACATATTTCAAAAGCAAAAGATATAAAAACCAACGATTTATTCAATCTAATACTCGACCATCCCGAATATTTTATCGGAGGAGATGGTGTGCATCCTATAGACAAAGGCTATCAAGTACTTGCAGAACAAGTTGCAAAAAAAATTTTAGAATCTTTGAGTGAATAAAAAGAACTTAAAGAAAATATTTTTCATTAATACACAAACACACACAATGAAAAAAATAGTATTATTTGCCTTTATTGTATTTCTATATTCGACAGCTTATACACAAATAAAAGTTGCCTGTATCGGGAATAGCATAACCGCAGGATCAGGTATAAAAAACCGAGATAAAGATAGTTATCCGTCTGTATTGAACCAAATGCTGGGAAAAGACTATTTAGTGCGTAATTTCGGGATCAGCGGACGTATTATTATAAACAAAGGCGATAATCCCTATATGAAAGAAAAAACATATCGGGATGCCTTAAAATTTTTACCGGACATAGTCATTATCAAATTAGGGACGAATGACTCCAAGCCTCAGAACTGGAAATACAAGAATGACTTCAAATCTGATTTGGAAACAATGATTCAAGATTTTCAGGCTCTTTCATCCCAGCCTAAAATATATCTATGCACTCCGGCAAAAGCTTATGGAATACAATGGGGTATCAATGACAGTATCATAACCAAAGGAATCATACCCATCATCCGACAAATCGCACAAGAAAAAAAGCTACCTGTCATCGATATACATACAGCGACCGATAATATGCCAAATCTCTTTCCGGATAAAATACACCCAAACCCCGAAGGAGCAATTATCATTGCAGAAACAGTTTATGAAAGCATCAAAAATGAAAAGCAATACCATACTATGCAAGCTTTTCCCGGAATAAAAAGCAAATGGGAGCGATATGATCGATATGATTTCAAATTTAAAAACCGTAACGCCATCGTAGTAGTTCCCCAAAAAGCTGCTCCGGGAAATCCTTGGATATGGCGACCGGCGTTTTTCGCAGCATTTCCCAGCGTAGATATTGCTCTGTTAGCAAAAGGGTTTCATGTCGCCTATTATGATCTCACTCATTTATACGGAAGTCCTCATGCCGTAAAGTTAGGAGCTGAATTTTGCAACTATATGAGAGATTTTTATCAACTTTCCTCCAAAGTAACCGTCGAGGGGTTCAGCAGAGGAGGATTCTTTGCGTTCAACTGGGCTGCACAAAATACCGACCGAGTAGCATGTCTGTATGTCGATGCACCTTTATGTGATCTTTTTTTATGGCCTGGAAGAGACAATAAAAAATTATGGAACGATGTATTGAAGGAATGGAATTTAAAAGACAATCAAATGACTGAAGATAAAGGAAAATCTATTTACAGGCTCAAAGCTTTGGCAGAGGCAAATATTCCGATTATCAGCGTTTGCGGTGACAGCGATGAAGCTGTACCCTTCGAACAGCACATGGATATTATCAGAAAACGTTACTTAGAACTGGGAGGCACAGTTAGAGTAATCACAAAACTCGGTTGCGGACACCATCCACACAGTTTGACAGATCCGACACCCATTGTCAATTTTATTCTCAAATACACAAAATAAGCATTTTCTGATGCAAACAAATATGGCAAATTTTAATAATGGCCCTCAAAAAGCTAAATAGAGAACTTTTTGAGGACCATTATTTTCGACCATTTTTCAATTCTATTTTATTCTGTAACAGTATTCAAAGACCCAGTATCTTTATTCCTCAATTGTTCGTAGAATGCGGCAATAGAGGTATTTATATAAGGAATAACCCAGATAAATCCGATAACGGTAATGAGACCAAGTATTGTCCAGCCAATAAAACTCAACTGTAAAATAAACAAATCGGCTTTATGACCGTTCATCAAGCGCATACTTTCTTTTATGGCTTCTGCCGGAGATAGTTCCGGACGGTCCTTCAATATAAAATAAGACATTGAGTAAGATAATCCCTTTATTATTCCCGGAACAAACAAAAGCAACGACCATAATATAGTAAACATTAGCACCTGAATATAACAGGTAACAATACGTCCGTATTGTCGAAAAGGAGTAAAGAGATCGGCAACTCGAGGCTCTTTTTTATCACGATACAAATCAAGAAAGACATACGCACACCCGATAGAAACTATACTTCCAAAAAGCCAAAAAACAGCATAATATAACAGCACTGAAACGTGCTGGAATGCAATACTTCCCCCTATGATAAGCATAGTCACAAGCGAAACAATAACAGATGGCTTCCATTTCCCCGAAAGAGCTTTCAAAGCTTTGTCTTTAAAAATAGAAGATTTAAATGATTCCATAATTACAATTTTAAATGATTTAGCCCCAATAATGTTTATATCTGTGTATTCGATATTATAATGAACAAAAATACATTTTTTTTATACAGAAAAAAAATTTTTAATTATACAAACAATAAATATTCAAACATGAAATAGGATAAATTCCTTATTAATAGCAATTTAAGAATATTTATATTAAATCTAATATAAACAAAAAGTGTTTTTTACAGCAAAAACAATTCCAATTAGAATACAAATGAACAGATATTCATAATTTATACAAAAAACCTATACAGACTTTCTTAAAAAAAGAAAACAGAAAAGTAAAATTTTCAATACTAAAAGCTCAATATAAAAAATAGCATCATCAACTTTTTTAATCTAAAAAAAAGATTATATTAATTTTAATAAAGAAACAAAGCTATAAAACAACTATTTAAATTCTACTTTTATGAAAATAAATTTATATACCAAAAGTACTTTAACTATTATTGCTATTTGTCTAATCACTCTGATTTTCAAAAATAATGGAGTAATTCCTACCCTTAGAGCCGCTTCCACAACATTAAAACAATTAAACGATGGAGGCGTTGACGTTCATATCATCGGTGTTAATTACACAATACCGAAATTCCCGTAAAAATAGAATCTGTAAAATCGGCAATACCGATAAAAGGGGAATCAAGTTTTGATAATGCCATTCCTGTAAGTATAGAAAATATTAAATATAGTATCAGTAATTCACTACCTGTAAAAGTAAAAAAATTGGCAGATCTACACTTATTATTGCCATTCATCGAGTTTTAACTGTGATAGCAAATCCAGTCCAAAACAAAGAATTGCAAGAAAACATATAAATAATAAGCAGTTAATCATTCGACTAACTGCTTATTATTTCGGTGATCGGGCTGGGATTCGAACCCAGGACCCACAGCTTAGAAGGCTGTTGCTCTATCCAGCTGAGCTACCCGACCGGCCTTACTTTTTATTCAAAAGCGATGCAAAGGTAATATTTTTTATCGGATTTCCAAATATGACAAATGTATTTTTATATACAACCATCAGAAGGGATATCCTACAGCAAAATGCAATGTCGCATCCCGATTAAAATTTTGATAAGAAATCACCCACTTACTTTTATTCACAACTGAAGGATCATACAACTTCATCCCCAAATCAAGGCGTAAAATAAAATAGTTAAAATCTAGTCTCATACCTAAGCCATAAGCCATCGCAATCTCCTTATAAAAAGATTTCAATTGAAATTTACCTCCGGGTTGTGACGGATAATTACGTATTGTCCAAATATTCCCGGCATCTAAAAATGCAGCCAGTTCAAGTTTCCAAATCAATTTACTGCGATATTCTGCATTCATATCTAATCGAATATCCCCGCATTGATTCATAAAATCCGTCATAGGATTCGTTCCTCTGTAACGTCCCGGGCCAAGACCTCGGACCGACCAACCTCTCACACTATTAGCTCCCCCCGAAAAATAACGCTTTTCAAACGGTACCATCTCAGAATTTCCATAAGGAACTGCGATTCCTGCCCCTACATGCAATGCCAGCGAATTACGCTCATTCAACAAAATAGTATAAGCATAATCCAAGTCGGCTTTTGCATACTGCGCATAACGAATTCCCAATATACTGTATTCTCCATATTCTCCCGGCTTATGTCTAGTAAGTTTAGATATACCATACAACAAGTTACCGGCTATCTCTCCCGCAGCTCGTAAAGTGTAAATATTTCCGGAAACTTTCTTTACTCCCGGCCTCAAGTTTGATTGATAAAAAACATAGGAAGAACGCATAATAAAATGGTTCTCGTAGCTATACCTCAACAAAGGATTACTCGAAGCAATACTATCAAGATTACTGATAAACCGCTCGGTCGTTTTCGGCAAATAAATATAACTGATATCTACCAAGTCGAGATGATGCCGATACATATTATTATGACTATACCATTTATAATTCCATCCGCCACCTGCAATTACCCGAGTATATTCGGGACGTTGCTGATAGTTGAAATTCAATGTGAATTCGGTTGTCGCACGCATACGCCGACGTACCGTCGGACTAACAAAAGGGAAAAGGAACTTCGGAAATGAAATTCCGACTTCCGCACCCAACTCAAGGTAATTATCGTTCAAAAGCCCTCCCAAATCCCCCGAAAGGCTTTCGTAAGCTGCTCTTAATTTGGTCGTAAATGTTTCCGACCCGTGAAACATGTTCCGATGCTGATGCGTCAAACCAAGCGCAAAACCCAGATCTCCTGCCGAATTAGTACCTTCAACATCTACAGAGATCGTCTGAGGCTTGCCTTCGGTCAACAAAATATAACAATCCAATACAGGATCTCCGTCAATATTGAGAGGGTGAAATTGTATATTGACATATTTTACTACCCGAAGACGACCAAATGCAGAAAATGTGTTATCGACCGCCCTATTACTGTAACGCATTCCGGGACGTATATAACAATTTTCCACTAAAGTTGCAGGCGTCAAGTATTTTTTATTCCCATAAAATATCCTGAAGCCCTTATAATCGACCGTATCTTTTACATTGAAACGTAAATCTTGCTCGATATTCATCGGGTTATAATCGGTCATAAAATAGACATTCCGGATATGATATACTTCATGCTTGCTGAATACCATATCCGAACGAGTGGTATCCTGCAACAAAGGAGGCATAAGATTCAGTTCCAGATCCACTTCATAATTTCGAGACGTCGTATCAGCCGTATAGGTAATATATTCTTTATTAAAAGCATAATATCCCCTGTTTCTTAACAACGTAGAAATACGCTGACGTTCCTGCTCCAACAAGTTCCGATCAAAAATAGCCCCTTTCTTCAATAGAAAAGCCGAAGTATCAGCTAATATAATACGGGCAATGCTATCATTAGGAATATTATAAGTTATATTTTCAATATGATATGGTTTTCCCGGCTTAACCTGGTAACGGACTTTCATCTTTTTTTTCCGGGCAATAGTATCTACCGTCACCACGGCATTTTCATATCCTCGGTTACGTAATGCTTTCGTAATCTCTAAACGTGACTTCTCTGTCAAGTCAGGATCATAAATCACCGGCGGTGTCCCGACTTTTCTCAGCCACCGATTCCAACGAGTATCTTTGTCTCCTGAAAGATTATAGAAAAACAAAGGAAGCCCAACTAAACCAAAAGTTTTATGATTAGGTTCTTGCCTTACATACGATTTTAACTCCGATGATTTCACATTCTTATTATCAGAAGTTACACTCACCTTATTCAAAAGATATTGCCCCTCTCCTACATGCCGAGTCGTATTGCAAGATGCAACCAGCAATAAACCGAACAAACAAAATAAAAAGCGGAAGTATCTCATATTTTTACCTTATCCGAGGAGCAGATGTAATTTCAGAATCTCTTTACAAACGTACAGAAATATTGTTTTATGCACAAAATTAACAACTCAAAATTATGTTATCAACAATAAAACATAGTTTTCAATTATTTAGTCCAATACTAAATTTAAAATTCATCGTTCTTTGTTTTATAATAATTTATCATTAAAACAGGACTATATATGATATTTTTTTACTATCAATGTTTTTTTTCTACTATTTTATTTGGAATATAAAATGAAAGCTATACCTTTGCATCGTAATACAAAATGACAATGTAATACAAATAACGATTATGATTAGTATTATTCTACATATCATTAACCTTCTTGGTTTATCTCTACTCGATGTCGTCGTGTGGGAGTGAAAGAAGAAAGGTATGTAGTTACTTTATGTGAATAGCATAAATAAAATAAAGTAAAAAGACCTTTCTTCATATAGTAGAAAGGTCTTTTTGTATATAAAACGATAAGAATAATGAAACATCAATTGCATAGTGCAACCAGCACACAAGGACGCCGAATGGCCGGAGCAAGAGCATTATGGCGGGCCAACGGGATGAAAGAAGATCAGATAGGAAAACCCATTATCGCTATTGTTAATTCGTTTACACAATTTGTCCCGGGACATGTACATTTGCATGAAATCGGACAAAAAATCAAAACAGAGATTGAAAAATCAGGCTGCTTTGCAGCCGAATTCAATACAATAGCGATCGATGACGGTATTGCTATGGGACATGACGGTATGTTATATTCTCTCCCTTCTCGTGATCTTATCGCCGATAGTGTCGAATATATGGTAAACGCCCACAAGGCAGATGCAATGGTTTGCATCAGTAATTGCGACAAAATCACCCCGGGTATGTTAATGGCAAGCATGCGGCTTAATATCCCGACAATATTCGTATCCGGAGGCCCTATGGAAGCCGGTAACCTAAACGGGCGTTCTCTTGACCTTATCGACGCGATGATAGAATCGGCAGACGAAACTATAAGTGATAAGCAAGTTGCTGAAGTAGAACGTACTGCTTGCCCGACTTGCGGTTCATGTTCTGGGATGTTTACGGCAAACTCCATGAACAGTCTGAACGAAGCCATAGGTCTGGCACTTCCCGGTAACGGCACTATTGTCGCTACCCATGTCAACAGAGAAAAATTATTTATCAAAGCAGCAGCGCAGATCGTTGAGAACTGTTACAAATATTACCGAGATGGAGACGAATCGGTACTACCCCGCAGCATAGCCACACGCAATGCATTCCTTAATGCTATGACTCTCGATATTGCTATGGGAGGATCTACCAATACAGTACTACATCTATTAGCGATAGCTCAAGAAGCCGGTGTCAATTTTACAATGGACGATATAGATCGTCTATCTCGCAAATCACCCGTACTTTGCAAAGTCGCTCCCAACTCACATTATCATATTCAGGATGTAAATCGTGCCGGCGGCATTCTATCCATTATGAGTTTATTAGCAAAACAGGGATTATTGGACACCCATGTGCATCGAGTCGATGGTCTGACTTTGGAACAGGCAATCGCCCGATATGCCATCGACGGGTCAGAATACACAGAAGAAGCTGCCGAACTATGGAAAAGCGCACCCGGTAACAAATATAATCTCAAAATGGGGTCTCAAGACAACCGGTATGACTCTTTAGACAATGACCGCATCAACGGATGCATTCGGGATTTTGAACACGCATACGTAAAAGACGGAGGTCTTGCTGTACTCAAAGGGAACATTGCAATTGACGGATGTGTTGTAAAAACAGCCGGAGTAGATGAAAGCATATTTCACTTTACCGGGAAAGCCAAAGTATTCGAATCACAGGAAGAGGCCTGCAAAGGAATTTTAAAGGGTGATGTCAAAAAAGGTGATGTTGTCGTCATCACTTATGAAGGTCCGAAAGGTGGGCCCGGCATGCAAGAGATGCTATATCCGACCTCTTACATAAAGTCTAGACATTTAGGAAAAGAATGCGCTCTGATCACCGACGGACGTTTCTCCGGAGGAACATCAGGATTATCGATAGGACACATTTCTCCAGAAGCGGCAGCCGGAGGAAATATCGGACTTGTCAAGGATGGAGATATTATCGAAATCGATATCCCGAAACGTACGATCAATGTCAAACTAAGTGACGAGCAATTAGCCGAACGCCGCTCTGCAGAAGAAGCTCGAGGGAAAAAAGCTTTTACTCCGGCAAAGCGAGAACGGAATATCTCTAAAGCATTAAAAGCATATGCAGCTATGGTTAGCTCGGCCGATAAAGGAGCGGTACGTATTATAGAATAAAAGCAATAATTTTTTGCAGAAAATATTTATATGGCAACAGATAAAATATCAGGATCAGAAGCTTTGATCCGTTCTTTATTAGAAGAAAATGTAAAACTGATCTATGGCTATCCCGGAGGAGCTATCATGCCGGTTTTTGATTGTATGCACAATTACAAAGACAGGCTAAAACATGTCTTGGTAAGACATGAACAAGGAGCGACTCATGCAGCTCAAGGCTTTGCCAGAGTATCCGGTGAAACAGGTGTAGTGTTGGTAACTTCTGGTCCGGCAGCAACAAATATCATTACAGGAGTAGCCGATGCCATGGTAGACAGCACTCCCATGGTTGTTATTACCGGACAAATCAGTTCCTCACTATTAGGTACTGACGCTTTCCAGGAAACCGATGTCGTAGGAATTACTCAACCGGTTACCAAATGGAGTTATCAAATACGCCGTACCGAAGATATTCCTTGGGCCGTAGCAAGAGCTTTCTATATTGCCCGTTCGGGACGTCCAGGGCCTGTAGTACTGGACTTCACCAAAGATGCGCAAGTAGGAACAGCTGAATTTCATTATCAAAAATGCAATTTCATACGAAGCTACAATCCCTATCCCCCAATTAACAAAGAGGAAATAAACCGTGCGGCAACATTAATCAATCAGTCAAAAAAGCCTCTGCTTCTGATAGGGCAAGGTGTCATCTTGAGCCATGCCGAAAATGAAATATTGAGATTAATGGAAAAAGCCGACATTCCTGCAGGCTGCACATTATTAGGACTGTCCGCAATACCGACCGCCCATCGTCTAAATAAAGGGATGTTGGGAATGCATGGGAATATCGGTCCGAATATAAAAACCAATGAATGTGATCTTCTCATTGCTGTAGGAATGCGTTTCGACGATCGGGTAACCGGAGGTTTAGACACATATGCGAAACAAGCAAAGGTGATCCATTTCGATATAGATCCCTCAGAATTCAACAAAAATGTTCATGCAGATGTCACTGTATTAGGGGATGCAAAATCCACACTTTCGGAGCTGCTCGACAAAGTTAATATAAATAAACATACCGAATGGCTATCGGAATTTGAAATCTGTGAGAAAACCGAATATGAAAAAGTCGTCCGTCCGGAAGTATATCCCGAAAACGGAGCTTTAAAAATGGGTGAAGTAGTCCGAAAGATTTCTGAAGCAACAGGCAACAACGCCATTCTGGTTACCGATGTAGGACAAAACCAAATGATGGGAGCGCGATATTTTAATTATACTCGTACGCGAAGCATTGTTACATCCGGAGGTTTAGGAACTATGGGATTCGGTCTTCCCGCAGCCATCGGAGCTAAAATGGGAGCACCCGAACGTACCGTTTGTTTTTTTACCGGAGACGGAGGCATTCAGATGACCATTCAAGAGTTAGGTACAGTCATGCAAACAGGGACAGATATAAAGATCATCATCTTAAATAATAATTTCCTAGGCATGGTACGCCAATGGCAAGAATTGTTTTTCGAAAAAAGATATTCCGAAACGCACATGCTTAATCCTGATTTCAAGGCTATAGCAGCCGCATACGGCATCAAAGGACGCGATGTTACAGACCGTTCTCAATTAGACGAAGCCATTGCCGAAATGATCGCCCACAAAGGAGCATACTTATTAAATGTCGCTGTAGAAGAAGAAGGCATGGTATTCCCCATGATTCCTGCAGGCGGATGCGTTACCGATATTTTATTAAACAGTACTGAAAAATATTAATTGAACGAAGCATATGGAATCTATATTATATACAGTAACGGTATATACAGAAAATCAAGTCGGTCTTCTAAATCAGATATCGATTATTTTCGGTCGCCGCCGTCTGAATATCGAAAGTCTTTCTGTTTCTGCTTCAGCAATCGAAGGGATACACAAATTTATCATTACGACAAACAGCGATCGAGATACGATACAAAAAGTCGTACAACAAATAGAAAAACGCATTGATGTACTCCGAGCATTCTTCTATACCGAAGACGAAATATTCTACCAAGAGGTGGCTCTTTACAAAGTCGCAACAGAAAAATTATTGGACGATAGCGGAATAGAAGAACTTATTCGCCGCCATAACGCCCGAATTCTGGAAGTAAACCGAACTTATACAGTGATAGAAAAATCAGGCCACACGGAGGAGACTCAACAACTGTTCGAAGAATTGAGTAAATTCGGAGTTATGCAATTTGTCCGTTCAGGACGTGTTGCAATCACCAAATCGACCGTAGAACATGTAAGTTTGTTTCTCGAAGCACAAGAGTGTCGACGTCTCTCTACCAAAGAATAACATTATGGAGAATGAACAGAAAAAGATAGCGGCATATATTTATGATTTAGAACCTGCCGAAGGAAATGCACAACAGGAAATTCCATTGACCTTATTGGTCAAACGAATACTTGAAACAGCTACATATCATGCAGAGAACTGGGGAGTAGGATACAGTACCCTGATCAAAGAAAATCGGGCATGGGTACTGGCCAGACTGGCAATAGAGATGTCTTCCTATCCGGGTATTTACGATAAATACAAAATAGAAACATGGATCGAAAGTTACAATAAACATTTTTCTGCGCGAAATTTTTGTTTCAGCAGTCCCGATGGAAAACTATACGGATATGCCCGTTCTATCTGGTCAGTTATAGATATACAAAATCGTACTTCGGTAGATATTACTACATTCCGCCATATCGAGAACAATGTAGGGGAGAAAGATTGTCCGATTGCCCCGCAATCAAAAATAAAACCGGTAAACGATGAAAATCCGATCATCTATCCTATTCGATACAGCGATATAGACATTAATCGTCACATAAACAGTGTAAAATATATCGAACATATACTCGATATGTTCTCGATGGATATGTATGACAAAAATTTTATTCGTAGGTTTGAGATCAATTATATCAGTGAAGCCCGTTATGGTGACAAATTGAGTTTTTATCGTGAACAACTTGCAGAAAATATTTATACATCGGAAATACGAAACAGCAGTGGAGAAACTATATGTCGAGGAAGAATAGAATTTTCTGAACGTAATTAGTAAAGAATATATACAAAAAATTTCATTAACTACTTTATAAATTAAAACATTATGGCAATCATGAATTTTGGCGGTGTTGAAGAAAATGTTGTAACCCGCGAAGAATTTCCTTTGGAAAAAGCAAGAGAAGTTTTGAAAAATGAAACCATAGCCGTTATCGGATACGGTGTTCAAGGTCCCGGTCAGAGCTTGAATCTTCGTGACAACGGATTTAATGTGATCGTCGGACAACGTAAAGATTCTAAAACATGGGATAAAGCCGTTGCAGACGGATGGGTTCCCGGAGAAACATTGTTTGAGATCGAAGAAGCCTGTGAAAAAGCAACCATTATTCAATATTTGCTTTCCGATGCGGCACAAATCGAAGTATGGCCTAAAGTAAAAAAACATCTGACTGCAGGTAAAACCCTCTACTTCTCACACGGATTCGCCATCACATACAAAGAACGTACAGGCATCATTCCTCCTGCCGATATCGATGTAATCCTTATTGCACCTAAAGGCTCTGGAACTAGTTTGCGCCGTATGTTCCTTCAAGGACGTGGTCTTAACTCAAGCTATGCCGTATTCCAAGATGCAAGCGGAAAAGCTAAAGAAAAAGTCATTGCATTAGGAATCGGAGTTGGTTCAGGTTATCTGTTTGAAACAACTTTCAAACGCGAAGTATATTCCGACTTAACCGGAGAACGCGGTACTCTGATGGGTGCTATCCAAGGTATTTTCGCTGCTCAATATGATGTATTGCGAGCAAATGGACACACTCCGTCTGAGGCTTTTAACGAAACAATAGAGGAACTTACTCAATCTTTGATGCCACTGATTGCAGAAAACGGAATGGACTGGATGTATGCTAACTGTTCTACCACAGCTCAACGAGGAGCTCTCGACTGGTGGAAAAAATTCCGTGATGCAACTAAACCCGTATTTGAAGAATTATATAGCGAAGTCGCTAAAGGAAATGAGGCTCAACGCTCTATCGATACCAATAGTAAACCGAACTATCGTGAAGGTTTAAATCAAGAACTGAAAGAACTTCGTGAAAGTGAAATGTGGCAAGCCGGTATGGTAGTACGTAAATTACGTCCAGAAAACAACTAGTTCAACATTTCATAAAAATACAAGAAGCTGAACTCTAAAATTTTTGAGACAGCTTCTTGTATTTTTTATATAAATAATTTCTATTTTCCACTCCATACCAAGAAAGGAAGATATAAAATTTGTATATTACTATATCCCACCTATTATCTGGCAAGTAACATGTCCTATATTATACTTTCCTTCCAGTAATTTCATGAAAAACAAAAAACATTCCCAAAAAGAACTCTCAGTACCGTTCCAAGGGAAATTAAAACAAACTCTCAAACATACAATCTTTAACTGACTGTCTTATAATTCGTTCTACATAACAACCTTTCTTATCTAAAAACAAAAAATCCGCTTATGTGGAAAAAAATGGCCACAATTATGTCAATTAATCCTATTATCTCAAAAAACTCCGGACTAAATTTGTTGTGTTTAAAAATATAATATAGCAATAAAAATATTACACCATACAAAAAACTATGAAAACAAGAAAAATGACTTTATCCGAAATTTTATTGTGTGCATCGATATGTTTTATTTCTTGTGGAAAAGATAACGAAACATTTTCTGCCGGAGGTAATATAGACACATCAGGGAATGGCAATAATAATACACAAATACAAGAAACGGCTTACGCTTTTCCCGGTGCAGAAGGAGCTGGCCGCAATACGACAGGAGGAAGAGGCGGAAAAATATACTATGTCACTTCTCTTAATGATGAACTCAGCGACAACACTACCTTAAGGTACGCTTTGTCTCGAAACGAACCTCGTATTATCATTTTCAAAATATCAGGAACAATCAAACTTAAAAAAGAACTATCTATCGAAAACGGAGACGTAACCATAGCCGGACAAACAGCTCCGGGTGATGGAATATGCCTTGCCGGATATCCAGTAATGATAAAAGCTGATAATGTAATTATCCGTTACATGAGATTCAGATTAGGTGATGCTCAAATGAAAGAGGATATTGCAGCAGGCAAAATAGACCCTACTTATGCTGACGGGGCGGATGCTTTCGGGGGAACGAAAAGAAAAAACATCATGATAGACCATTGCTCTGTCAGTTGGTGTGTAGATGAATGTGCCTCATTTTATGACAATACCAACTTCACAATGCAATGGTGTTTGATTTCGGAAAGCCTCAGACTTTCACTGCACAGCAAGGAAGCTCACGGTTACGGAGGAATATGGGGAGGTAAAAACGCATCGTTTCATCATAACTTGTTAGCGCACCATGACAGCCGTAACCCTCGTTTCAACGGTAGCCGGATGTCTGCCCTACCCGATCTTGAAAAGGTCGATTTCAGAAATAACGTTATTTATAACTGGAGAGGAAACAGCAGTTATGCCGGAGAAGGAGGATCTTATAATCTGGTAAACAATTATTATAAACCAGGACCTGCGACCGAAAAAAGCTCTGCGACCGTAAAATACCGAATATTTGCACCGAATGCAGATTTAGGGGAATATAGCAACGGGCAAATGAGCGGTCAATGGGGTACATTTTACATCAACGGGAACTACATGGGAGCAACTACATCAACTGCTCAAGAAGCAAATAACGTATGTAATGACAACTGGATCGGCGTACATCCCGATGAAAGAAATTATTCGCTTCCGGGTGGAACAATTTCCTCTATCAAATCCTCTGTCATGTTTACCGATATGGGAGATGCCACCGAAGTCACTACTCATTCGGCAGAAAATGCATACACCCGTGTATGCGAATATGCCGGATGTTCTTTAGTTCGCGACGCTGTCGACAAAAGAATTATCAACGAAGTAAAGAATGGTACAGCCACTTATAGCGGAGCTAACTATCCGGGTATAATAGATTCACAAGAAACAGTAGGTGGCTGGCCGACACTAAACAGTACCGAGCCTCCGGTCGATACAGATGGTGACGGTATGCCCGATGAATGGGAAAAACAAGTAGGCCTGAATCCGAATAGTTACAATAACCCTAATGCTCACACTTTAAGTTCGGGATATACCGATATAGAAGTTTACCTCAATAGTTTAGTAGAGACCATTACAGAAGCTCAGAATAAATAATAAAACGGAATTGCCGAAAACATTAATTTCGAAAAATCCAGATAAACTTTAAAATAAACACATAGCGAAAAAGTAAATTTGGGCAAAGCGTAGCGAATTAGCTGATACAGCGTTCGTTACGCTTTGTTTTTCTATGGGGGGCAGAGCCAACGAAATACCACCTCGAAGCCAAACGGTGCAGAAGTTCAGTTACCACCTCGTTACTCCCGTAACGGGTACATATTTCTTACTAAAATGTTCTGTTTCTACGTTTTGCATCGATTCACATAGCTATCGATAACTCACTAACAACTAATTTTGTAACCCCCAAAAGGAGTGAGCTATGCGTAGTTGAAAAACGGTAATCGCAAAGGCGACGGCATGGTTTCCCTATTTCCGTGAAATGCTCCGTATCGAAAACCTCTGCCGCCTTGTCGGGTTTGATGAAAGGCAGACCGCAATGCTCGTCAAGGGAAAGCCGTTGGAGTATGCAGGGGAACTCTATTCGGAGGAACACGGACGGAAATTCACGACCGAAAAGGCAGGGTTTCAAGTGCTGAAAGACCCCACGGACGGGACGAAATTAGTTCTTGCCATTGACCGAAAACCCATTGCCGAGTGGTTCAAGGAACAGTTCGAGAAGTTAAGGCAGAACATACGCCGACCTATACAACCGCAAAGAAAAGACAGAGAGATGAAGTTGTAACCGTTCATTTCACAGAAGGCAAAAATACTGCTTACAATTTTTAGAAGAACAGTGTTTTTGTTGTATTTTGTCTATGATTTTATCATTTTGCCCTTACTCTTTAAGTTCCAAAATGTATATTTGTTTCTCTGAATTGTCATCAAATTCGCCCTCTGTAAAATCCCCGAATTTATGGACAATATTAAATCCAATTTGTTTGAGGTATGAATTTAATTCTTGAGGAAAGAATAATCTCATGTCCATATTTTGGACTGAATGAAATTTATCGTCAATAAAATATTGCCACTTTATACGATTAATTTGAGATGCGCTTTCATAGTGCATGCTTTGTTTTATTAATACTTTTCTTCCATCATTGGTTGTATATTCGGCAATAACCTGTTGCTTCCTCTCGTTTTCAACAATATATTGGATATTAGGATTGAAGCAGTCCAATAAAAACAAACCTTTTTCTTTCAAGTGATTTCTTACGACTTTCAACGTATCAAATAAATCCTCATTTTTATACAAATGATGGATTGAATTAAACGGAATAAAAATAAGATCAAATTTTTCTCCTAAGTTCAATTCTCTAATATCTGCCTCAATGAAATCTATTTTTAACTCAGCTTGAAATGCTTTCTCCTTTGCCCGTTCAAGCATGGATAAAGTATAATCAACTCCCTTAATATTATACCCATCCTTTGCTATTGGAATCGTAAGTCTACCCGTACCACAACAGAGTTCAAGTATCTTGGCATCTTTATTTTGAGGTAGCCATTTTTTGTAGAATTCCAAATCGAACAGAGAATTATTCAACCCGTCATAAATATCTGCATTATAAATAAAATCACCAACTTTATAATCGGTATTCATATTCTTTATTGATTGCTAAAACATTACAATGCTTATCTGTAAAGAGATTCTTCAATTCTTTATTTCAACAGCTTACGATTTTGATTATCATCACTTTCCAATATATTCATTTGATGGATAGCTATTTGGTTTAGCTTAACAAGACGTTCCCTTTGTGACATGTTCTGTTCGATAAACACAGCATTTAGATTCTCCATATTCGACAAACAGATAAGTTCATTGATAGTAGCATAATCACGGATATTTCCTTTCAGCTCGGGATTCGCTTCTCTCCATTGTTTTGCTGTCATACCAAACATTGCCACGTTCAGCACGTCGGCTTCATTGGCATAAATAATGCTTGCTTGTATCGGTGTGACTTCCATTGGAATAAGGTTTTGCTTTATGGCATCAGTATGTATGCGGTAGTTGATTTTCGACAATTCACGTTTCGCTGACCAACCGAGCAGCCTTTGTTCTTCTGTCTTTAGCCGCTGATACTCCTTAACAAGAAGTAATTGGAATTTAGGAGAAATCCACATACCAAAATGATATGCTATATCCCGATGTGCATACGTACCACCATAGCGACCAGCCTTAGAACGAATGCCAATTGCACCGGTCCGTTCTATCCACGTTTTCACCGAAAGCACAAAATTGTTGCTTCCTGCCGCATTTTTAATTGTACCGAATTCGGTACAATTAAAATCGGGATTATACAACATTTCCCATTCGCCAAGATACTCGATAGTGCTTTTAAGGCTAAGCCAACGGAAGATAATATGCTCTTGCAGTTGGCTTCTTGCCATGTCTGTAAGACTAATGTAGTCTTCTTCATTGTACCTGACAACGCTAATATCTGTATTTTGAACGGTAATTTTTGCCATTGTAATTGATACGTTGATTTTCAATCACAAAGGTCGCTATAATTTGTGAGATTGCATTCTTTTTAATGGACTATTTACAAAGATAGGATGCAGTTTTTTGATAGTAGGCATTATTTCCTGAATAATTATTATACCTTTGTAAATGCAAAGAGTTATTTAACAGCATAGCACCGCTAATCGCTGAAAATTGCACGGTTGCTAATTCGTTACCTCTATTTCTCAAATACTACGCTAAAAGTTTATTCTTCAATCGGTTAAATCTAACCGATGAAAATTTAAAATAAAAAGAACAGCCGATATATAAATCTCCGGCTGTTCTTCTCTTTTTCTAAGGACCTAAATTTTCCAATGTAGGAAATTCAACCATATCTTCTTTGAGTTTTCTTTCGATCTGTTTTTTATTATGATAATCTGCTATCATACTCATAAAAACAAGAAAACATACTCGAATGAAATCCTCGAATCTGACTTGAGCAAAATTTAAACAGGTTCTAAGAGCCTGTTTAAATTTTCATATACAAAAATCAATCAACCTTTTTACTTAAAAATCTTCCATCTTTACTGAAATGTATCTCTGTCTCTTCGGGCTGTGTATTGAGACTTACCTTAAAACCTTTTTTCTGGCGTTCAATTTTCTCTACAGAAACACCCGAATAATTCGATTGCAAGTAGCTATAAGAGCGTTGAGGAAGAACGCCTAATATCGATGAAGAAATGCCGCCCTTTTCTTTCTGGATCTCAGTCCAATTTCCAACCCGATCAAATTCCAGTTCATAGCCGTTGGCCATTCGCACATCGAATTGCGTCCAAGGAGACTCGACTTCACATTTAACAACCTTTACCCCTTTAAAATGGGTATGAATAAATTCTTGAGCCATTTTCGGCAACTTTTCAAAAGGAATCGGTTTTTCCGAGCCTTTCGTGGCTGAAAAGGCCAATACTGCACTGGCCAGAAAAACCATGAGCATCATCATTTTTTTCATAATCTATCGTATTTTTATGTTTCTACGTTTATTAAAAACAAAATAAAGGATAGAATGTTTATATCTTATAAAACAAAAGAGAGGTGTTTTTTTGAATAATCACAGTAAATATAACCGCTTTTTAAGCAATAATATTTATTTTTATAGCATGATTCATTTTAAACGACCTGAGTCCGAAAATACGAAATGAAGAAAATTCTTAAATATTGCTTTATATCCATAGGAATATTATTCCTGACTTTACTAATATTGCCTTTCACATTATATATTCCGGCAATACAAAGCTGGGCGAAAGATCTAGCAACAACGTATGCTTCGAAACAATTAAACATGAGTATCGCTATTGAACGCATACGTCTCAAATTTCCGTTAAATTTGGTTTTGGACAACAGCAAAATTATCACCGCCGAAGGTGATACCATGTTATATTGTGATAATCTGCAACTTGATGTAAATTTCCGATATTTATTACAAAAAAAAGTCCAAATAGAGAAATTTTCATTCCAAAACACTCATTTTCATTATAATGACACTATATCACAACTCAATCTAAAAGGAGATGTCGGACTATTAGCTCTCAATGCAAAACCGGTAGACCTTGGAAATGAACGAGTTGAAATCCCGAATATAGAACTTCGAAACGGAACTGTATCATTAGACTTGGGAGAAAGCGAACCCGATACTACAAACAGCGAACCGAATCCTATCCTATGGATACTCGATATAAAGCAATTGCAATTAGAGAACATTGCTTTCGGTATGACTACATCACCCCAAACAAGCGATTTGCAAGTTAAAGTCGCATCAGCTTTACTAAAAAAAGGCATCGTTGATTTAGGGAAACAGTTTGTGGGAGTAGAATCGGTTACAATATCCGAGGCAGGATTTAGCTATCTGAACGACACAACATCAATGTCTCCCGTTCAACCGGAAACGGCAGAAACAGATACAGCAACATCTCTCCCGTGGACAATCGATGTGCAATCTCTTCAATTAAAAAATAGTTCGGGAACATACGGTCTCATGCATCATATTCCCCAACAAGGATTAGACCCTGACTATATTCAATTATCGGGACTAAACCTTGGCGTAAACTCTTTTTATAATAAGGGAAGTGAAATAAAACTCAAATTACAACAGTTGGCATTTACCGAACGTTCCGGATTATCGGTCTTACGAACGCAGGGAGACTTCGATATGAATTCCGAACAAATCTCGTTAAGTGGATTCAGTCTGAAAACTTTTCTTTCCCAAATAGATGCGGATATAAAAGTAGGAGGAGATATAATCGAACAAAAAAACGAAAGTCCCGTTTCCGCATTGCTTTCTTTACGAGTCGCCATGCAAGATATTTATGCCTTGTATCCCGATTTACAAAAAGAAATAGCCTTACTACCGATAGAAACCTTAAAAGCCAACACCCATATAACAGGGTCATTAGGGGAATTAGATATAAAACAATTTGACTTAACATTACCCAGGCGATTCCTCTTTTCCGGAAAAGGTACAATGAATGAAATTATAAATTCTGACAAGTTAAATGGAGCATTTTCTTGGCAAAGCACTCTTGTACATAGCTCTTTTGTTAAAAATATTTTTCCAAAAGATCTGAACGATCAGATAGATATCCCTAACGGAATAATATGCAACGGATCTATACGCATGAATGGGAAACAATACTCTCCTTCTATTTTATTGAAAATCGGAGATGGAAATCTTTCTGCTAACGGGCAAGTCAATCTTGCTTCAGAGGCATACAAAATAGATATGGACGCATCTCAATTCCCCATAAATTCATTTTTACCGAAAGATTCTTTGGGATGTTTAAGCATGCATTTAAAAGGAGAAGGAAAAGGCTTCGACCCTTTATCAGTTAAAACCTATACAGACATAGCTCTCACGATAGATCGGTTCGATTATAAAAAATATGATTACACCGACCTCATCACAACGCTGCATCTAAAAGACGGTATTCTAACGGGTGTTCTATCCAGTAGCTCCGAAGCCTTAAATCTCCACATGGACATCTCAGGAAACTTATCTCCCGAAGAATACAAAGCTTATATCATCGGAGAAATAAAAAACATCAATACATGGCAAATGGGATTTACCGATACTCCCCTCAGCGTCTCAACACAATTAAATATTTCCGGCAGCGGAAATTCCAAAGGAGAATATACATTAGATACCGAACTTCATAATCTGCAAATAGAAGCCGATCAAATAAACGGAGAATTTAAAAGTCTTGCGTTACAAGGAGAATTGTTAAATGACAAAATACAAGTTAACTTCAAAACTCCCGATATTTATGTTTCTTTCTCATCTCCTTCTGGATTAGACGAATTTTTAAAACGAATAAATGAAACAAACCGGCTTATTTCAGAACAGATCGAGAAACAAAGTATAGATATAGAAACCTTACAAAAAAATCTTCCTCGTCTGGAATTAAAAGCTGATATCAAATCGGATAAAATCCTCAATAATTATTTAGAGAGATACGGAATTCAAATGAATTCTGCAAATATGGACATTTCTATTCTCGAAGATAAACCATTCAGTCTTTCGGCATTCGTCGATAAATTGACTACCGGAGGCATCAATTTAGATACGATTTCATTTAAAGCTCGACAAGATAGTGCTCGGTTATTATACGGATTGCATATCGGAAACAAATCGGGAAATCTGGATCAGATTGCATCTTTAGGATTTAACGGATATATAACCGACAATCATCTACGTTTAAGATGTTTGCAACGAAACCGACAATCAGAACAAGGATTCCGTTTCGGATGCGATGCCTACATGCAAGATTCTTTGGTGCACATTACATTTGCCCCGACCGATCCTATATTGGGATTTTCGACATGGACGCTAAATGAAAATAACTATTTCGATTACTACTTCGATAAACACATGGCCGCCAATATCAATATGGAGAACGGAGAACAACGCATATCTTTACAATCGACAACCAACCGTCGCGGCAGACCGGGAGCACTAAATATCAACATGAAAGGACTTGACATAGCTTCATTACTCAGCTCCTGGCCTTTAGCACCACCCGTTGCCGGGAAATTATCGACCGATTTGGTCCTCGATTTTCCGAAAGAGCAAGTTAACGTATCGGGAGATATCTCCATTGCAGAATTATTATATGACAAACAGCGAGTCGGTAACATCGATCTGAACATGCGATACAGGCTCAACGATGAAAACAGACAACAAGTACGATTAGGGTTATTGGTAGACCAAAAAGAGGCGCTTGCCGTAAAAGGATACTACCAACCGGACACTACAAACGCTATACAACTAAAACTCCAGCTATTATCATTGCCTCTTGCAATAGCCAATCCTTTTTTACCTGCAGATGTATCAAAGATCGATGGAGCACTTAACGGAGAAGTAGATATCTCCGGGAAAACAGATGCCCCCATAGCGTCTGGATATCTGCAATTTGCAAGCACATTTATATCTGTTCCGATGATCGGAACTTCATTCGGACTATCCGACAAAAAAATAGAAATTATAGAGAATGATGTCATACTGAATAACTATGCTATAAACGGACCGAATAAACAGCCCCTTACGATAAACGGAGATTTAAATTTACGGGACTTTTCAAGGATAATGACAGATATTACAATAAAAGGTTCTGATTTTCAAATGATCAACGTTCCCAAGAATAATAAAACAATGTTATACGGTAAGGCCAATGCCGATTTGGATATTTCTGTCAAAGGAGCTATCGATGAGTTGAAGCTACGAGGAAATATCGGATTATTAAACGGGACAGAGGTGACTTATGTCATGAGAGATTCTCCATTGGAGCTTAAACAACAAGCTAATACCAATATGGTCACATTCGTATCTTTCAATGATAGCACGGCTTTGGCCGACACTCTTTCTGTAACTGCTGCTAAAATAAGCGGGATGGACATTCTCATGAATGTAGATATTGCCAACGAAGTGAAAATGGCAGTAAATCTCTCCGCCGACGGAAAGAATCGCATAGATCTCAAAGGCGGAGGAAATCTTACTTATACAATGAATACTCTCGGAGACAGCCGGTTTACAGGAAAATACGAATTGACTGGGGGTACAGTCAGATACAATCCACCGATCATTTCCGAAAAGTTATTCAATATACAACAAGGCAGCTTTGTTTCATGGAGTGGAGATATAGCCGACCCCAGTATGAATATCACAGCAATAGAGCCTCTGAGGATTTCAGTCACAGAAAATGATAATAATAGTCGTCCGGTTACTTTCAATGTTATTATCAACATCAAAAATACGCTCGAAAATCTCGCAATCACATTCAATGTTTCTGCTCCGGAAGACCTGACTATTCAAAACGAACTCACTGCTATGACTGCAGAACAAAGAGCTACCCAAGCCATGAATCTGCTTATCTACAATACATATAGTGGTCCAGGTACATCGACATCATCGAGCCTGACATCGGGAAATCCTCTAAATTCATTCATACAGAAAGAACTGAATCAATGGGCTCAAAACAATCTGAAAAATATCGATGTAAGTTTCGGAATCGATAGCTACGACGATACGATGAACGGCGGACAAGGGACACGGACCGACTATTCGTATAAAGTTTCTAAAACTCTGTTCAACGATCGTTTTAAAGTAATCATCGGTGGAAGTTTCAGCCCAGATGCTGCAGCAGATGAAAATCTGAAAGAAAATCTTGTCGATGATATTTCTTTAGAATACAGACTCGATAAAAGAGATAACATGCTTATCAAAATTTTCAGACATACAGGTTACGAAAGCATTTTAGAGGGAGAAGTGACACAAACCGGTGTCGGGTTCGTTGTCAGAAAGAAATTACTCAAACTGTCGGAACTTTTCCGATTAAGTAGCCGTAAAGAGAAGAAAGAGACAAAATGATGAAAAAATATATAGCGAACATAATTATTATATTATCGGGTATAGTTTTCATAACCAGTTGTTCCACGACAAAAAGATTGGGAGAAGATGAGGTTCTCTATACCGGAGTGAAAAAAATGAAAATAGAACCGATAGAAGGCGTTAAAGTTGACGGAGATGTAATCTCTGCCGTAAAAGATCCTTTATCCGTTCCTCCTAACAATCCGCTATACAGTCCTTACTACCGTACCCCGTTTCCTTTTGGATTATGGGTTTACAACAATTTTGTTCCTAAAAAAAATAAAGGATTCAAGCATTGGTTTTACAATAAATTCGCTAAAGAACCTGTGCTCATATCCGGTGTACAACCCGAGTTGCGTATTAAAGTCGTCGAAGATATTTTAGCAAATTACGGATATTTCGGAGCTGAAGCCAGTTATTCATTACTCTATAATAAAAAAAACAAGAAAAAGGCGAAAATCAGCTACTCTGTAAAAATTCCGCAAGCATGGACCTATGGCAGCATTTCCTATCCGAAGCCGACAGACGGAATTACACAATTGATTGACAGCACCAAAGCCCAGTCCTTACTACGAGTCGGATCTCAATATAATGCAGATTCCCTGTCGGCAGAGCGAACGAGAATCGCTACTCTCGCACGAAACAACGGATACTACTATTTTCGTCCTGAATATATAGAATACCTGGCAGATACAACACAAGAACATTTGAAAGTCAACCTTCGAATGATTATAAAAAAAGGTATTCCGACAATGGCTCTGAAAGCATATACTGTGGGCAAGATAGACATATCATTACAAAATTCTACCGGAAAAGGCATTTGGGATACCATATATTATAAAGATATGAAAATGGCATACCAGAAACCGCTAAGAGTCAAGCAATCTATCATGCCGTCAAATATAACTTTACGTCCGGGGCAAGTATATTCGGTAACCGAACAAGACCAATCTCAGACCAATCTAAGCAGGCTGGGTATATTCCGATATATAAATCTAAATGTTACGCCCATAGATTCCTTACGGGGAGCAGACTCTCTCAATGTACAAATAGACGGAGCTATGGACATTCCCCTCGAATCGGAGTTCGAAATAGACGTTTCCTCTAAATCGAACAGTTTTATCGGTCCGGGAATGATTTTCGGAGTAAATCATAAAAATATCTTTAGAGGGGGAGAAATTTTAAGTGTAAAACTGAACGGATCATACGAATGGCAAACCGGGAAAAAACAAAGCGGATCGAAATCGTCTCTTTTAAACTCCTATGAAATAGGTCTAAATGCAAACCTATCATTTCCTCGACTATTAGTACCCAAATTTATTCCCCGACCTCAAAAGTATGGCGCACGTACCAACTTTCAATTAGGTACGGATCTGATGAACAGACCACATTTTTTCCGAATGATTTCATTCAATGCCTCAGGAGGATATGAATTTCAGACGTCAGACGTCAGTTATCATAACCTAACTGTTTTAAAACTAACTTATAATAAACTGCTGAACACGACTAAAAATTTTGATGAAACCATGGATAAAAATCCGGCCATAGCCCTTAGTTTCAGAAATCAGTTTATTCCGACAATAAGTTATACCTATACATTCAATAAATCGTTCGGTAGAAAAGGCAATAATCGTATTTTATGGCAAACAAACGGAACTCAAGCAGGAAATATACTCGCCGGAGTAATGGGGTTATTGGGAGATAAAGGTGAAAAACATCTGTTCGGCAATCAGTTCTCCCAATTTGTAAAGGGAAGTACCGAATTGAAATATTATCGTCGCCTATGGGGAGATAACTGGCTGGCATCCCGTTTTCTTGTAGGTGCAGGACATGCCTATGGAAACTCAAAAGTAATGCCGTATAGTGAACAGTTCTATATCGGTGGAGCAAACAGTATCAGAGCTTTCACAATACGGACATTAGGACCAGGTAGCTATCGACCGCCACAAGACAATCCCAATGCTTATTTTGACCAAACCGGAGATTTCAAGTTAGAAGCTAATATAGAATTTCGGTTTAAGATTATAGGAGATCTGCATGGAGCTATATTTATGGACGCAGGAAATATCTGGCTATTAAAAGAAGACCCGCAACGTCCCGGAGGAAAACTGACATTAAAAAGCTTCGGAAAAGACATTGCTTTAGGTACCGGATTCGGGCTACGTTATGACATTAGCTATATCGTATTACGAGCCGACCTCGGCATAGGTTTGCATACCCCTTATTCCAATCCCGATAAGAAAGGATACTATAATCTATCCAGTTTTAAAAACAGTCTGGGATTCCATTTGGCTATCGGATATCCGTTCTGATATTAAACACAAATAAAATGGGATATTCAGTAAATGTCCCTAAAAAGTAAGATGGCATATAAAGTCGATAGAGT
>NZ_CEVCIF010000008.1:0-75075 GCF_982245605.1 Coprobacter fastidiosus
CTCAATGATTTTGTTCTGAGTAGAAATGCGCTCGTCCAGCAAAGAAATGAAGTTTGCTAATTTATCCTGTTCTTCCAAGTCCGCAAAATAGAATGGAATGTTCTTGACGATGTCAGCGGATAAGTTACCTTGACCTCCTTGCAAATATGTTTGGAGTAATCTTTCAACATGCTTATTCCAAACAGATTCTATAAATTTCTTGTTTTGTTTAGTCCTAATACAAAGTATTGCTTGATTTATAGCTCCTTTGATTTTACTTATAGCAATATCCCCACTTGTAGCTCCATATAAAGCTAATAACAAGTCGCCTATTTCCACCAATTTTGCAGCGGAACTATTTAAGCCATCTTCTGTTATGAACAATTCTGTTTTGTCCTTATGTAATTCTCCAGAACGTATAAATGGAATATTTCCATTGTAGAATTCCTTTTTTGAAGAAGAAGGAGTACCTCCTGAATAGAATGAACAAATCTCTGATAGTTTGTGCCTTTTCCACTCTCTACTGAACTCCGGAAATCTCAAAGCCGGAACTAACCACACTATATTTCTCTAATTATAAGAACCAATTATTTAGAAATCATGATTCATAAAACAGTTAGAGAAATTGCGGCAGCTTGGAAAGAGTACAAGCGGCCTTATGTAAAGCAGTCCACGATGGCGGCTTATGTGTTAATCTTGGAGAACCACGTCCTCCCATATTTCGGGGACGGTGATTCACTCCACGAACAGGCAGTGCAGGCATTCGTCTTGCAAAAGTTAGGAAACGGCCTAAGTGTCAAAACAGTAAAGGACATTCTGATAGTCCTTAAAATGGTGATGAAGTTCGGAGTTAAAAATGAATGGATGACTTACTACGAATGGGATATAAAATACCCCACGACCTCCACCAGCAAGGAACTGGAAGTGCTGTCTGTCGCCAATCACCGAAAGATTCTGAACTACATTCAGAGCCACTTTACCTTTACTGGGTTGGGAATTTATATCAGCCTTAGTACAGGGCTGCGCATTGGAGAAATATGCGCTTTGAAGTGGAGCGACATCAATGTGGCAGATGGAACAATAACGGTCAGTCGCACGATTGAACGCATCTATATCATTGAGGGTGAGAAAAAGCATACGGAGTTGGTCATCAACACACCCAAAACAAAAAACTCCTGCCGCGAAATTCCTATGAGCAAGGAGTTGTTGTCTATGATTAAACCGTTGAAAAAGGTGGTCAATGAAGATTTTTATGTGCTTACTAATGATGAGCGTCCAACAGAACCACGCACGTATCGTAACTATTACAATGGTTTGATGGCGAAGCTCGACATCCCCAAACTGAAATATCACGGTCTGCGGCACAGCTTCGCCACCCGTTGTATTGAAGCCGGATGTGACTATAAAACTGTCAGCGTATTGTTGGGTCATTCAAACATTTCAACTACGCTCAACCTTTACGTCCATCCCAATATGGAACAAAAGAAGCGGTGCATTACCAAAATGTTCAAATCATTGGGAAAGTAAAAGTGTGTAACTCATCTTTTGTATATAGCCCATAAAATTACGGCAAGATAACTTACAGACAAAACTATCACCACGAATATGAGCCACGGTGTAGAAAGCCAAATGCCTTCATTGCTTTGGAGGCGTTTGGCCATTTTCTTACAGTGCTTCTCCAACAGTTCTTCTTCGGTCTTGATATGGTCGGCTGTACATTGATGCACTTTCGCCAGTTCATCGGTACCGATTTTGGCACGGATGACGGTGTGCTGTTCTGCTTTGACAATGGCACGGTTGATGCCGTCCATGATATTGTCCGCACTGTCTTTTGCCGCAACCAAGGCATTGAAGGCAGTTCGTTCACGTTGGACGGTATGCTTCAAACTACCGTGTATGCCGTGCAGTTCTTCCTTGAGCGCATTGATTTCTTTCAGCAGATTGCGAAACTCGATTAGCTGGCAGTTGACTTCCTGAGTCAGTCCGTCAAGTTCCTGCTTATCCTGTTCCAACTCATCTTCGGGTGTATAATTGGCAAGCCTCTCACGGAGTGCTGCCGTATCGGGTTGTTTCATTGCATTTCTGTTTTTTAGTTTTTTATTTACGTTTTATTCCGCCTTTGGAATGTCTGCCGATTCTCTTTGAAGCGGCCTGCGCACATCTACGGGCAAACTCTATCTCATCCTCTTTCGGGTCACGCCCCCATTTCAAGTCAGACTGCGAACCGCCGCCACCGCCGCCCGATGTCACCTCGTAGGGTGATGCTATCAAAGTGAAGTAAGCCATCGCAAGGTTTTGCAGGGCTTGCCAGTTGGCCAGTTCCAGATAGTCGAACTCATAGTTGAAGAAGTCAAGCACCTTGTCTGGAAGATAACGCTTATAGGTCTCGCCGTCATATTCAAACTCTGTGGGCTGGTGATTGGATTTATAAGTGGTATAATCCTCGAATATAGGATTACGATGTTGTACAAATGGCTGTGACCTATGTTCCGTACCATTAAGAACGGATGGTTTCGGTGTCGGTACAACTGGCTGTTTGGTTGCCGGACGGACTTGTTGCTCATTGCCGGAATGTAGCTTTTCCCATGTCTGCCTGATGCGTGATGCGGTCAGGTTGCGTCCCTTTCCAAGTTCCGATGCCTTGAATTTCGTGTTGCCTTTAAGAAGCACATAGCCACGAATGACATCTTTCTTATCTTTCCGCAAATATAACTCGTAACCTTTGGCGGCAAGCCTTTCTTGGTAGCCGTCCCATGACCAGTTGTCAAGTTCGCGCAAGACTTCCATGCAGTCGGCACTGACTTTCGGGATGTTGGTTTCGTGTATGTGTTGTGCCGTAGTCCATCCCCTTTGCCGGGCTATCATTTCCGCCGCCCGTTGTGCGCGGAGGTGTATGGCGTGGTCGTTGTTGATGTTCCCGTTTTCGTCCATCCGGCTGACGATGGCATGAAGATGGGGTATTCTGCTGTCGGATTCCTCATGCAGCCAGACGGATGACTTGCTGCCCGATATGTTTGTCTGCTCGGAAACCACCTTGCCGTCCTTGTCTCGGATTTCCTGCATGTCGAAAGCGGCGGCGAAGTCATGCCACAGTTCCCGCCAATCATCCAAAGTGAAGTTTTCGGTATGCTCCATCGCCGGGCTTATCTCCATGCGAATGATATTGTTCTTGATGTTCGGATGGTTCATCGTGGCAAACTTCATTTCCGTAAAAATGCCTGTCGCGTCCATTCCCTGCGGCATGAAGTTGTCGCAGATACGGATTATCCTTTCGGGATGCTTCTTGTTCCTCGATTCACCAGACACATACAGCATTGCCCTAATGCCGTGGGCTACGGCCTTTGCCTTGGCTATCATGCTTAGTCCTCCTTTGCATTTTCGTTTGTTGTTCCTGCCGGATAGCTGTTGGCCGTCTGTGCGGACTGCAAGAAGTCGGTGACACGGTTCGTGACATATGCCACTTTCTCGTACCAGTCAAGCATGGTCGGCTGGTGCCGGAAAAGTTTTACCTTCTCATTGTCGCTCAAACCATGCAGGGCGTTGGCGAAGTTCACCATGTCCGTCCTGCAAGCCGCAAGCTGGCGCAAACCATCCAATTCCGCATCGGAAAGCCTCAATCTTGGCTTATAGCCGAGTGCCCTTGCACGGATGAAGTCGCTGCGGGTCATGCCGCATTGGTTGGCGGTGCTTTTGATTTGTGTAAGCTCCTGTTCCGTGACTTTGGTGACCACCACCTTGTCACGCCTTACAACAGGCTTTTCCTGTTCGGATTGCTGCTTGGAAGTATCTTCTTCATATGCCATAAACAAAAGTTCTTAAAATGGAATAATACGGTATCTACAAAAGGGATGGTGCGAGCCTGCGAGCGGCAAGGACAACGGGCTGCCAGACCGTTGCGAGAGTGTCGTGGTAATACCGTCCGAAGGCGGTAATACCTCGGCATATCTCGCAACTCAACGCTGACGCTCCACGCCATTCATCCCTTACGTTAGCCATCGGAAAGCCTTATGTGTGCCGGATGATTTGCCGGATTGGAGAACAACGGGAAAGCGGGAAATCAGCCAGTCTGCCCGTTTGCCACCATTTAGAGCGGTTCTATTCTTTCCCTTTGTTTGTGGATGAACGGATTAGAAACTACGCTGCCATCCTTTGTCATCCATTGCAGGAGGCATGGAAAAGTCATCACGGACGCAACCCTTGAACGGGAGGTGTCTATGAGTTCCAGTCTTGCCAGTTCGTCCAACAGGCGGCGGATGCGCTTCCTGCCCATGCTCCATTGTGTTGAAAGCTGTTCTTCGGAATACTGCGCCTGACCGACTGACAGCGTGAGCGGTCTGTAGAAACCTTTGGCCGTACCGTCCGCAAGAGCCATCCTTGCCAAGAGGTCGCCAAACAATGTGAAGTTGCCGATTTTCCTGCCGTTGTCATCGGTTGTTGTTCCGTGCAACCATTGTAGTGCATTGCCCGAAAAGATGAACGCAAAAGTTTCAATCCCTTTCGGGTTCAAGAAACTGTATTTTTCCTTGTCCATAAAATTTTGTTTCTATAAGTGTGATATAAATGTGATGCTTCTGTTGTAAGAATGGAATGAAGCCGTACAAAAGTATGTACGGAATTGACTGTTAGTTTTTCGTTGTTCCCTGCACGGCTTCATCCTTTTGTGTAATGCGCAAGCGTAAAACTGTTTCGCTGATAAGCAACACCCGTTACTAAATGTGTTCCAATCCGAAATAAGGGAAAAAAAGGAACGGGATGCAGCCATATCCATAGTGGATTTTCATCGGTCATTTGAATTTTCCAACCGCATACGGTTACTTTCCTGCGCCACTGATGCCTGTGCTATTGGGGAACGGTTGCCCCGGTGCTGGACGCTTGTCAAGTGAGGAAACGGCTCGGCTGATGTCTGCCGCATCCACGGCGATGGATAGCAACGACCTATTCACCGTTACTAATTGCCGCTTGTCGCAAAACTCCGCTACACGCTCCAATAGTTGAAACGCACGGTTCAACCGATGTGCCTGCGCATTGTCCGCAGTCATCCGTTCGTTGTCCTTTCCGCTGTTGAGATAACGGTTGAGCGCAAGGCGGTCATCCGATGAAATGTTTTCCGCGGTGGTTTTACCGTCTGCAATGGCAATGCCCACACGCAATGCGTCCGCCTCGTAAACACTCAGACTTTCTAAAAACGAGCGGATAGCTTGTACATCCTTTCCGCTTGCCTCACGTTTTCTGTTCTCGTTCTTTTTCTCGATGTGGATGGCCGAAGCTGCTCCGGTCTGTTCCATGTTCTTAGTCTGTTCCATTTTATTTTGATTTTAGTGTGAATAATAATGCTTTACTGCCTTTCGTTCATTTCCATAATCTTGGCGGCTGCTTCCTCCTTGATTTCTTCAACGGACATGGACTTTGCGCCGCGTACCCACTCAATGAGTTTCTTCTTCTCAAAAAAGATGAGTTTTCCGGACGGCTTGAAGTACGGCAGTTGGTTCAAGTGGGTCATCTTGTAAAGGGTGCTTTTGGCAATACCGAGAAAGGTTGCCGCTTCCTCTAAATTCAATATTTCCTTGGCCGCATAGCAAAGGTTCTCCAGTCTGTTCACCCGTTCTTGGAGTTCCGCAATCCTGCGCTCCTGTTCGAGGTTCATTTTTGAGTTTTTGTTTTCCGTCATAATCGTTGTATTTTATTGCCTTGTTAATCAATTTCGGTCGCAAATGTATATGGTTTGATTTGTAATTCAGCTAAAAAAGGACGATATAATTGCCTGCATTATAGCTCTTTAATGATTTGAAAATCAGCGAATTTCATACATTGTACAATATGACGCTTGTCGCATTGTCCGGCTACTGTTCCGTGTCACATTACTTAGGTAACATCCTGATTAGGCATACATTCAGATGCCACAAAAGCGGCAAAGAGCTTGTACACTTTCGATACGCATTGTCCAACGGCAAAGTAATCATAGTGTACAAATGCCGTTAAACAGATTTTAACAGGAATTTTACACCAAATCGAAGATGCAGAGTCCCGATATTTGATGTATCTATCTCAAAATGCCCAATTCCGCAGAAAGTATTGTCTGACAGCATATTTGTAGTAAATTTATGGGTTTATGCTTGGTATTCACGGGACAAAAGCGTACCTTTGTGTCGTGAAAGGGTATTCACGGCAAGGGATGTCCGGCAAAGAGCGTTCTTGATTTTATTTTCCTGTGGTTTTGTCCCGTTTTTGTCCCGTCAGGGATTTGTATCACGATACATGGTTTCGTAATATTGCTGAATATCAATGATTTGCAAATGACAGAAGCGAGAAAAATGCGCTAACCACCAGTAACCACCAAAACGGGCCTTGTGAACCTGTGAAGGTGGCATCCGTCAGGAACTCGTTGGTCTGAAAAATCACATCATCAATCTCTTCTTCAAGCAGATTGATGCCGAAATCTGAAAGTATATCTCCGCTTGCCATCTATTTTTCCATTTAATTTTATCTGTTCACACTCTCATTACCGTCTTCGTTTCCGTCATCATTCTGCGACCCTCGCACTGCTGACCGGGATTCATTCCAGCGACTCATGGCATTGCTGATAATGCTTCTTTTGTCTATCGGGCGGTTCTCCGTTGCCGAAAGGAGATTCTTCGTGGCATTGCGGTTGCTCAACTGGACGAGATATTTCACCAGTACATCGTTTTGCCGGGAGACATCGGCATAGATTTGCAGATACTCTTTCTTACGCTGCGCGTTGGGCATATAGGCATCCCTTGTTGCCTTGATTGCGCATTGATAGACACGGTAATAGTCGTTCCACCGTTCTTTTTCTTTTGGCGAGCCGCCTGTCATCATTATGCGGTCAATGTTCTTCTGAAACTGCCGCATCTGTGATTCCACCTTGTCCTTTTCCGCAAGCCAGGCCAAATCCACTTGTCGGTCTGCCACATTCAAGGCTTCAATCTTGGCCCGGCTGGTCAGTGCGGAGTCAATGGCTTCTGCCTCGTCCACCTGTTGATAGGACGCCACACCTGCCGTCGTGCGGAATGCGAGCTTGTTCTTTACTGCTGCCGTTTTCTTGTATTTGTTGTGCAGCAACGTGTAATAAAGTTCAGGTTTGAGAGCACCGACTCCGGTTTCTCCCACTGTAATCTGATTCATCTTGGGAGAATCGTGGTTGTAAGTGACATATTGGGCTTTCGCTCCGATTGTCACAGCCATCATCATTACTGTTGTCAATATCCATTTCATATATTTCTCTGTTTTTTCGTTGTCAATAATCCAGTTTTCCTGATTGCCTCCACCTGCCGAAAGCATCGTCTATAAGTTCCCGTTTGCTTTTGGTGCGATAGACTTTCTCTTTCCAATAGCCGATACGGACTTGTATGTACCGCCACGTCTCGAAGTAGGCCCTGTTCAGATGTCTTTCGATAGTGTCTAAAGAATGGTTGATGCTGTTCAGCACCATCAGCAAGTCCGAAGTGGAACAGACTGCCGCTCCTGTGGCGTACAATACCAAATCGCTCACGGACTTGTAGAGGTATTCGCCTTCCTGGGCTATCATCCGTATGGCTCTGGCATTGATGGAGAGTATCAGCGTATCTGCCAGCTCGATGTGCTTTCGTTTGATGACTTTTTCGTTGAAATCTTCAAGCATTGCCTTGTAGTCCGAGATTCTGTCACTGACTCCCTGATAGGTGGAATGGACATTCAACGCCGTGCGTAGCGACTGGTACATCACGTCAATCACATCGAAGGCTCTGGTGTATTTATCCAAATCCACGTTCAACTCCTTGTAACCGACAGTCTCCTTACGGCTGTATTCGTGCAGGAGTTTGTTGCTGTGTTCCAATGTGGAGCGGGCCAGCAAAAGGCTGCGCTGTTGCTTATGGTCGTTGATGTAGGCTTCCACCGTACCTATGTCAAAGCTCCATTGTGCCTTTGCGGACAAAGGGACAAGCTGCATGAGTATCAGTCCTAATATGTATGTCTTGCCTGTGTTCATCGCTTGCCCTCCTTGTTCTTTTTGTTTCTTGCGTTCTCCATCCATCGGTCGTGGCACTCTTCCACAAGGGACAGCCTGCGCCCCTCTTCGTCATTGATTGGTGGCAGCACATCCTTCAGCACGTCGATGATACTGCGCTTGTAGTGCATCATCTTTTCCAACGATACCAAGTCCGCATAAATCTTCGTAAGCCGGGAATCCACTTCACGGGCAATCTCAAGACGGTCGCTCGACCAAAGTAGATGGTACATGTCGTTGGTTTTCGTGTCATCCTGTGGGGCTGTCCGTGCATATTCCGTAGTTATCTTGCATTTCGGATATTCTTTCGCAATCTCGGCTATACGGTCGTTGACTAACTTCGCCTTCTCCTTTTCGTTCATGCCGGGATCGAGTGTCATTACTTCCACCACGTGGGTATCGGAATATTCCGTGGTCAAGTCCCACGAGATTTGCAGGATGGCTCTGTGTATCTTGATACCTAGAAAATATTTCGGTTTGCGTGCGATTTTCAGTGTTGCCCTGAACGTGATGATACCGTTGATATTGGGTATCGTCCCTTTTCTGATAAAAGTGTAGCCGTTCCAAGAGCCGTTATCCTGCCAAGTGATGTTGTAAGCCGTCTTGCAGTCCTGCATGATTGCCGGGATGCGGTAGTAGTCATCGGTCGCCACATCATTGTCGTTTTTTGATTCTTCTTTCGCCTGTGCGATTTCAGCCTGTTTTTGCTGCCAGGTGGCAAGCTCCGGCTTCAGCCTCTCTATTTCCGCCTTGTTCTCATTGTATTTCTGACGGAGTGAGACAGCATCCTCCACACTGGCATTTGCTATCTGTTTGATAAGGGATTCATTTTCTTTCTCCAATGCCGATATTTGAGATTGGAGCGAATAGACTTTGTTGTCCGCTTCTCGTTGTAGAGCGTCCAGTTCCGACAAGTCAAGTTCTTCGCTCTCGGCTGTGGTCTTCATCGCACACTCTTTAGAATGGGCGTTAAGCGACTTTCCGCATTTACGGCACTTGTACTGGGTCGTTCCCTGCCCAAGTGTCGCTCCATCCGAACAGGTCACACTGATTGTTACCGTCTCACAGCCTTTCAGCTTCTCTTCGTTGGTTGCCTGATAATATTTCCGGCTGTCGGATGCGATATAATAGACATACCCGTCTTCGTTCTCGTTGAACTCTGACAAAAGTGCATTTAGTTGTGCCTTGAAAGTGTTCAAGTCCATGGAGTAGGAGTCAAACAGATCCTCGTAAACGACTTCCTCGTTGTCCCAACTTTTCGTGACGTGGATTTCGTAGGCGTATGCTTTCTTGGTCTGCTTCTTTCCTTTTTTGATGACGTAACTGTGCTGATAATAATTGATGGCGTAATTGAATCCGTCATTGGCATTGTTGAGCTGTTGCACCCTGTTTCTTGACCATCCTGCATAACGCTCCGAATTGGAAAGGGCCTGTTCCCGTTGCGAGGCATTGGGATAGAAATTCGGATCGCTTGTCTTGAAGCGGGTCCATTCGCCACCTTCAAGAATGCTCTTGTCATCGGTCGGAGGCACATAGTCACAAAGCGGCACGCTGCCACGGTCACGTCTGGCGATATACCACCGCTGGGTATAATAGCTGCCCGAAGTCTCATCTAAATAATCGGTAATCCACGAAGTGAGGTTGTAATCACTGAACTTGAACAATCCTGCCACATTGTCCGGACCGCCCACGATACCGAGTATGGTCTGTCCTGCATTGTTTTCCAACTGCTCGAAGAGACCGCTGTAATGCTCATAGATGTCTATGACCTTGCTGACCTTGCCGTTCATCAGCTCATGGAAAGAGTTTTGCAGCAAAAGGGCGTTACCGATGTTGGTGATACCCGAAGTGGCAAGGCCGGCTCCCATTTGGTAGAGTTTGTCCAAATCGGCTTTCAGGTTCTCTTTCGTGAAATTGCCTGGAACTTTGGATAGGTCGTCAAAGAGGCGTTCCCAATCCACATTGCCGATTTCCGAGAGTTTCAAGATAGCGGCTATCTCTTCGTTGAACTCCAAAAAGGCGATGTCCGAAAAGGACAAGGTGCTGTTGGTGACAATGCTCTCGAACTGCATACAGAGGGCTTTGGTATCATCACACACCTTCATCAGATAGCTGCCCCAATGAAGGGCGGCCTGAGGAGAACGGAGCATCAGCTTGGCGACAATCCATGTCTTGGGGATAATCTTGTGTGCCACTAAATGATAGATTCTCCGATAGTAGTAATTTTCCGTGGCGCTGCTCCAGATGCCCAAATCAGTGAGTGCTTTGCGCTCCAGAAATTTGCTTGCGAATATACCGGCTGTTGCCACTTCCGAAGCCTTATAATGTTTCAGGATGGCTTGTACCTGCTCGTCATAATATGCCTCGGCAACAGTTCCTGTACCGTAGGCTGCAACCATGGCGGCCACGGTTTTCGCATCGAAGTTCACGCTGTAATACTGGGCGTGGGCTTGTTGGACGAAAATCGTGGCTATTGTCATTATTATGAGAGCGTATCGTTTCATTGTTGTTTTGTCTTTGGTTGATGAAGATTCAATACTTTTCCGGCAGCGTTTACTTTTTGGGCGAACGGCAGGGATTTGCCTATCCCGGAAGCCTCCCAATCGGCACAATACCGCTCGATAGCTTCCTTGTGGCTGCATTGCAGCTCTGTCTTGTAGAGTTTCAACGCTTCTTTCTCCGCTCGTTCCGTGGTGTAGGTCATATAGCATTCATGCGGTTCTTCCACGCCATAGACTCCGCTGGTCGTGCCACGGCGGATGAAGACCTCACGGAAGAATGAACGTCCTTCTTTATTTTCTAATCGGTTGATGGTGAATATTTTCTTGCAGTCCACATCGGTCAGTCCGAGTATCGCCTTGATGGTGTCGAAGCGTTCACGGAATTTGCTTTGGTCAAGCAGCATCACCACATCGGAGTTGTTGATGATGGCTTCCTTTACGATTTCAGAGCCGATGATGTCCTGGATTTCCTGTGTCACCACACCCACGCTTGCCCAGAACTTTCGGGCGGTCTTGTACATAAACTTGATGTATTCCGCCATAAGTGGGGAAGCGATGGCTTTCCATGCCTCTTCAATGACCAAGACCTTGCGGTTCTTCTTGATGCGCATCTTCTGCAAGAACACGTCCATGATGATGAGCGTCACCAAGGGGAACAGGAGCGGGTCATCTTTTATGGAATCGATTTCGAAGACGATGAAGGTCTCGTCAAACAGCGAACTGTCCATATTCTCGTTCAGGGTCTTTTCGTGATTGCCGCCCCGGTAGAAGTCTTTCATCATATAGCGGTAGGTAGAGAAGTCTATCCCCAAAATGCTGTTCTCGTTGCAGATGTCGGGGATGCGTTGTACGGAGAACTCATAGAATGTGTTGAATGACAATGATTCCACTTTCAGTTCCTTTCTTCTTCGCTCTATCTCGTCGATAACCTTTTCTATCCGTGCGTTCAGTTCCGCTTCGTTTTCGGAACGGTTGCCGCCTTTGTTGCGCTCGTCAATCAGGAGACTTTTGCGCAAATCCTCCCTTTGGGGCGGTGTAAAGCCGTTAAACTTGTTGAAGTAGGTGTCATAATACTCTGTGATGACCTGTTCTATCAGTCTGTCTTCTGTCTTGGTGACAGTCCCTTGGCTTCCTTTCCAAATCAGCAGGACAAGGTTTTTCAGAAAACCGGTCTTCTCCACGTTTAGTTCCTGTCGGTTGATGCGGAACGGATTCATGGTAATGGGGCGTTCCTCCGTGTAGGAGATGTATTTGCCTCCCACGTATTCACACAATCCCTCGTATGAGTTACCGGTATCTACCATGACCACATCAGTCCCTTGCTCGTGAAGCTGGCGCACCACGCTGTTGCATGTGGAAACTCTTGCCGCTTCCCGAAGGCCCCAAACAGAAAAAATTGCTGTTGTCGGTCAGTTTTTCCGCGCCCTCTTTTCCTGTGATGTCGATAGCCACAGGTACACCCTGCCTGTCCGTATAATAGATTTTCAAAGGTGTCTTCTCGCTATGCAGGATGCGCTCCTTGTACATCAGACAGGTGGCCGCATCTCCTAAAGTGAGGAAACGGTCATACTCCGGATTCATGCCGTAACAGTTGCCGGGAAAGGAATTGACGAACAGCTCCAACTGGTTATAGGCTCTCTTGGATATGTGGATACCCATCCTCGAAAAACTGTTCTCCAGATGGTTCGTGCATTTGTGGATGTCGGTCTTTGCGGATATGGCTACCACAAGGTTGTAGTGGGTATATACCAATTGCTTGCTCTCTCGTGCCACCACTTCCTGCACACGCTTGATGTCCTCGACTGCCATCTGGTTGCCGGGATTGGGCATACTCGCATGGCGGTTTTTCTTTTTGTCAAGCAAGGCCAACTCTCTCTTTTGGTTGGGAATGAATATCATCTGGTTATACACCACGGCTTCGGCGTTGGGTATGGATGATACCGCAGATACCAAATCCATTGGCATACTGCTGTTGTTGACTTCCACATTCATGTAAGGACGGATGACGGAAGGCAGGCTTACGCTATCCACATCCACAAGGCTATATACCTTGCAACGCCTGTCGCCCATGGAGATACATTCGTCATCCACTTTGAAATTGGTCATGGAGACTACCTTGTCTCTGAAATTCATGGCGAAGTAGCGGTCTGCATAGTCGCTGACTTCCTGTTTGCCCAGAAACTTTATCTGAACACCTGCATCACGCAACTGGTCATGCACCTTGCGTATCTTCACGAGGAAATCACGCCATTTCTTGCTGTCGTATGAAAACAGGCTGCTCTTCTTGGATTCCTGAGTGATGGTCAGATAACATTCGCTGTCGGTGTATGGTCTGCCGTTGAAGTAACGGAAATAGGATGAAGAGAGAAATTCACGTTCCTCACCGTTCATTCCCTCAAAGCTCTTTTTTACAAAAATGTCCTGCTTGTGTAGGGCGTATCCTTCTCCCAATGTCTGTGCTATGGCGGTAAAGAGTTGGGTGAACTCGTAATAGGCATCGATGTTGGCACAATACTTCTGCACCGGATTCTCCACTTTCAGCACAGCGGAATATTCGCCTGTCTTGGTATATATCACACCGATACCGTCTGCATTTTCCACGGAGAAATAGATGTCCTGGAATATCCGCTTCCGTTTGCCTCCCGTGCCAAAGGCATAGACCGAAATGGCCATGCCTGCGCAAATGGCAATAAAAATCAGGAAGATGTATGTAATCATTCGGTTATTTACAATTAAGGGCAGGCTGACCTAATCAAAGGACAAGCCTACCCACGTTCAACATTCAATATATCCATTCATGGTCAAATGGTTTTCTGTTACATTTTCTTGGAATAGGCATAGATGAACACTCCTCGTTCCTGTCGTTTGCTGTGCAGCCCCTTGCGCTGCTTGAACAGAATCAGTCCGGCACCGCTTGTTACGGTAACTGCCAGTACAATCAGTGCGAGAACGAATCCTGCCAGACAGTAGGCTATGATAAAGCCGACTATGGCAATGCCTATCGTAGCTGCCGCCCAATAGATGTATCGTCCCTGAATACCCATAAATTCAAGGGGACGTTGAAGCCCCTTGAACAATGGATAATCGGGATAGTGTTCCTCTCTGCCGTCCATACCGCCTGTGCTTTAAGAGAGACCGAAGAACAGAGGAAGTGCCTGGGCTGCCGCGATGAGGAAGATACAGGCTCCGACCACCATCATGATCTTCTTCTTGACATCCTGCTCCTCGTTGTTCATCGCGATGTAAACCGAGATTGCACCCACTACGGCAACCACACCGGCAATGGCGTAGCACAGTTTTACCACAATGGGAACATACTTGGCGATTTCCTCGCTCACTTGGGTCAATGCCGCTGTACCGGCCGAATAGTCTCCTGCGGTGGTCTGTGCCATCATTGCGGTTACACCACACACCATCATCAGGCAGGTCATCTGCGCTTTCTTGGAGGTCGCAATCTTCTTTGCGAATCGTTTTGCTTTTTCAAACATGCTTGTTTCGTTTTAATTGGACTTTAATTATTGTTTTACACTCGTGATTTTCTAAATTCGGTAGCCGAAGAATGCCGGGAATACGATGGATGCCCCGATAATGAAGAGGCAGGCTCCTACCAGCGTGAGGATATGCTTGGTGATTCCGTCTTCGCCCGTGTTCATCTTGATGTATATCTGGAATGCGGCTATGACCGCAAAACCTCCTGCAACCGCATAAATGATATACTGGACGTACATCATCATCGTTACGACAAAGTCGTGCATCGAAGCCAATGCGTCTGCGCCCCAGGAGTAATTCACGCTGCCGCTCTTTGCGAAGACCGCACAAGGCAGCAGCATGAAGATTGGAGTTATTGCTTTTTTGATGTTCCATCCTGTCATAGTTCGTCTATTGCCGGTTTTATGGTTACACCTCCGTTGGATGGGGAGTTGCCAAGACCTTTTCCCATCATCAATTTGTATAGCTCTGCGGAATTGTAAGGGTTGGAGAAAGTGGCATGGGTATCTTCCATTCTTTCCTCAATCCTGTGGTTGATTGCTTCAACCACATCCTGCTTGTGCTTTTCGCTCTCCGGTTCTTTATCGTCTGACACAGACTGCGTTTCATCAATGTAGTGTGTCTCATACTCGTTGTCCCCGACATTGAACCCCTTGTCGTTCTCCACCACGCTGACGCTTTCTTCCGCATCAAATTCGCTCACGTCGAACTCTTCTTCCTCGGATTTCTTCTTTTCACCGTTTCCGTGAAGGTCTTTGGTTATCATTACCGCATAATATACGATGTATGCTACGGTCAGCACAAGGACGAAAATGAAGTATGCTTTCATATTTTTTATAGTCTGAAATTAGAATATGATTAAAATATGATTGCAAAGGAAATACAATATTTTCATACTCTGAAAAATATCTGAGAAAACAGGCAGAATCTTAAACATTTTTGGGCAAAAATCTAAAATCATACTCAAATATCATACTTTGAATGAATTTTCAGACGTTTTACGAGTGTATATAAACACGAAAAGCCCTCCTTGTTAGGGAGAGCCTTCTATGGGTTGTGATATGCTATCAGAGGGAAGACAAAGACTAACGCCTTTTTCCCCTCAGATAGTCATTCAGGTCTTTGTAGTTGTAATAGTTTTTGGAGTGGTCGATTACCTTTATCCCGTAAAGTCCGGCAATGGTCTCGACTGTCTTTTGCCCGGCGAGGTCGTTATCCAGATAACAATGGATGAAAATATATTGCTCCAGTTCCAGAAGACACTTTTTCAAGTTGCTTACGGAGTTCATCACAAGAAAATCGGTCGGGATGTCAACACATACGTGGTAATCTCTCTTTTTATGCAACATTAGATAAGAGAGGAAATCCACAAACCCCTCAAAAACGCAGACGTGTCTTTGGATGACATCCCTGTTGTACCTGATGACGGATATGTCCTTGCCTTTGATACATCCTTTATAATAAGGATTGCGGACTTCGTAACCGCCCTTGATGTTCTCAAAGGCTATGGCAAAATAGTGCCGTTTGCGCAGTTCATAGTGTATCTCCTTACAATAGGTTCTGCCGACTTCTTCACTTATGCCCCTTGAACGCAGATAAGAGAGTAGGGCGTAGTGGTTCAAATCCACCACTTCCACATTCTCCATCTCATCCTCTACAGGGCAGGGTCGGACGGTTCGGCTCTGTAACTGTTGTCCCGGCACACCAATGGCATTCTCGCTGATACGCAGCAGTACCGTACTTACATTGCTTGTTTTATAGAGGTATTTCCCAAGTTCTATGATGTCCCCACCGGCAGAAAGTCCAAAGTCGTACCATTCGTTGAGATTGTCATTGACTTTGAAAGACGGGGTGCGTTCCTCCCTTAGCGGCGAGAGATACCAATACTGATAACCCCTGACATTGACAGGGTGGTGGCCGGTTATCCGCAGATATTCCACAAGCCGTATCTGTTTTGCTTCGTTGATATTCATTTTAGTATGGTTTACTTATATATACCCACAAACTAAACCATACCGGTTAGAGGTGGAATGAAGGGTTATAGGAATAGGTACGGCCGTTTTTTGTAATGGCATGATGTTCCAATAGAAATTTACACAAGTTTACCAGTGTGTTTCTTCCTCGTGAATACCCAATGCTCTCGTATCCTTTTTTTAGAGCATCAAGCAGAGACTGATAGCCATATTCCGCACTTTCTGCGAAGGTTGATTCCAGGGCGGTTCGGTGTTGCTGCTCGGTCATATCCGTATAGGAAGTCAGTCTGTCCATTTTGTTCTTTTTGAATTGGTGTTCTTTTACCAAGTGCGGGAGGGAGTCTTCTCCGATTTCAAAAGCAAAAGGTGTAAATTCCCGGTCTCTTATGTGCATGGCCCTTACCTCACTGATTTTCCCATTTTCATTGTTTTTTGATATTTGCAGGATAGTCTCGGCCTTATTGTTCAGTTCAGTTCCGATATGCCCTCTGGTATTGTCATCCCCTTTGTTTAGATGTAACACGGTGTGGATGTGCAGCTCGTAATAACTTGACCATCTCATCAGTTCGTTGATTATGTCAAGAGATTCACTGGGACTGTTTATGTCATGGATCAAATCACGGATGCCGTCAATGATTACGAGTCCGATGTTTTGTTCTTCGTGGAGTGCCCATCGTATAATGTCTCTTCTTTGGTCGGGAGTGTATTCTCGCAGAACCAAAAACTGGATATTGTCGTTTTCTTGGTCGGTAGGGAGTCCTGCCAGTTTAAGGATTCGATGAAGTACTTTGTGGCAATGACACTTGCTTTGTTCTGTGTCGATGTATAGGATTCTATTCTTGCAAGATGGCAGTTCTGCTTTGTACTTTAGAATTTCCTTTCCGGAGAGAGCCGATGCGACAATGGCACTGACATTGAATGTCTTTTTGCTTTTGGGTTTACCGGTGGAAGCACTGAAATTTCCTATCGTGGCAATGGTAACGCCGTCTATTTGTACGATTTCCTGTGGAAACTCATACTTTTCGGTAACACTCAGCCTGATATATTTCAGTAAAGATTTGTATTTTGCTTCGTCAATCCGGTAATTGTTGGGTTGCATCATATCTGCTTGCATTATTTTCGGCCTCCTCTTGTTGTTTTGTTCTTATTCTTCTGATTCAAGGCATAAGCAATGATATTTGCTTGCCTTTCAATCTCGCTATTGGAGAAGGAAGGGTTGCGTTTTATCCATTGATTCAGGTCGTCTCTGAGAATGAAGATATTTTTCCCATTAGGTTTATATACGGTAAGCTCTTTTAGCATGGTCAGCTTATAAACGTACCCTTTGGACACTTGTAGATACGCTGCCACTTCGTCTATATTGAGAAAATCTTTTGCCGTATAAGCGATTTTCTCCACATTCCCAAGATGGGTTAGCAGTTCGTCCAAAGATCCGAATCGTTTCAGGAAATTTTCAACTCTCAATATTTCTTGCTGGAAGTTTTCCAAGGAATTGTCTTCAAGGAGCGATTTCAGTCCCTCCATGCGAGAGAGTAATAAATCTATTTCTTTTCTGTTCATATTTTTTCTCCTGTTATAGTGGCTGGTTGTCCGACTGTTTGTACTTGATTTCTCATTGCCCATTCGCAAAGTTCTTTTCGATTGAAATACACCAATTTGCCGTTGGGTTTGTAATGCGGTATTTGTTTGAGTGAAGTGAGCTTGTAGATATAGCTTTCGGATAAACCGAGATAAGCGGAAGCTTCAGCAGTAGTCAGCACCTCTTTGACAGCCCAAATACGTTCTTTCAACTGTATGATGTAATTTTCGATGGTTTGGATTTTATCCACTTCGTTAATCTTTTGTTCCAACGTCTGGAGCCGTTCAAAGGGTTTCTCCGATGCCATCATGGAAATCATGTTCTCCATCTTGGAGAGCATATTGTTTTCATTTGCCGTTCTTCGATGTCTCATTGATTGATGTTGTTGAATTTGACAATAGGAGGTATGCCCTCCGTGGGTAATCGATTACGGAGGGCAAAGGTAGATAAGTGTATTTGCTTGACTATGTTGAGAATATTGAGTGTCAACACAACTCTAAATACTGTTCTCAACAAACCGTCATTCCTTTGTTACACTTCTTTGCTTTTAATTAGAACGATGTACTTGTCTATAGTTGCCAAAAACTGCTTGTCAGCGACATTGGGGGTCGTGTCTTTTATGCGATTGAGGGTGGACGACATATCGTGCTGGGTCAGGTGTTTCTTTCCTGAAGAACTGATGATAAGCCGTTTCCTGGCAATTACGGACTGCCAATTATAGCTTATAACATCATGTGAAGCCAGTTTGTCCAACAGCAATACCAACCTGGTATTGTTCTTAGAGGTTACGGTCGGCAAGGTGTCTTTCGAATAACGGCCGGCAACATCGTCAGCATTCAGGACCTCCTTAAACAAACAGACCTCATTGGCGAGTTGCACAATGAGGTCAAGGGTATGTTTGTCAAGCAATGGCTCTATAGAAAAATTGGAATCACTCAATACCGAAATACCCGAACTGGTTTGGTTGGGTTCAATAGGTGTAATGGCATTCTGCAGGTCAGCGGTATAAAAATCCTCAAGAAGCATCGAGACACCGATGCCATCAAATGTTTCTTGGTCAAAATACCTGCGGACAAGCTTTTCGTGGTTTTTCAAAAGATCAACTACCGTGTGATAGTTCTTTTGATGTTCATTTTTGCTCCATGCGTCCGTTGCATCATGAAATCGCTTTGAATGGATAAAGTCAAGCACGTATCGCCTGTAACTTTTTTGCCGTGTGGTGACTTCGTCTTTGTAAGACTTATGGGCTTGCTCAACCAACCGGAATAGCCCTTCTTTACCGGTCTGCGCAGGAGTCCATTGGAAACCTCGCATCGCTCTTTTCAAAAAGAGAGAGGTGCAAAGATAATTTCTTTGACATAAAACATTATTTTAAGTATTGTTGTTTGCCACCTTTGCGTTGATGGCATTTTTGTTTTGAGTGCTAAGATAGTTATCTGCAATGGTTTTAAGTTGAATGTCGTATGTGTCCATCAATCCTTTTTTTACTATAAAACGAAAATTACTATCCATACTTTCTCTGTTAGGTACTTTATCATTTTGCAAGCGGAAGCAGTTTACGCATTTTACCCATACATCATAGGGATTGTGTTGCTTAAAGGCCAAATGTACAAAATACATAAGTGAAGTCTGTGTTTTCATCCATACTATAGGATGTTCAAATACCGTTTCATCGAAAATACCTTTGAATGCGGTAAATGTGGTGTCGGAGGAGATATATCCACCGTCAAGTAGGGCGGAGAACATTAAATGTATCTCATCTTCGCTATTCGGACTGTAAAATACAACTTTGCTCGTATGAATGAGCCGTTCATCAGAAGTTTCTTCATTGAACGTATTTTCAATGTGGTTGAACTTATCACAGATAGTCTTTAATTTAACATCATACCTATCCAACCATCCGGCTCGCTTAATCCAACTGTAACCTGATACAAAACAAGCTTTGTGCGGAGTGTGTCCGTTTATGCTGAAACAACATTCTCCTTTTATCCACAAGTCCTTCTTGTTGAATTTGTAAAATGCCTGATATACGAAAAAGGACAACTGCCGTTGCGTTTTAATCCATTCTACCGGCTTGCTGAATGTCTTTTTATTGAAAATGCCGACAAATGTTTTCAAGCCAGTGTCAGGTGCGATGTATCCGTATTTCACTAAATCTCGATACAACACTGCTATATCTTCTTCACTCTGTGGCGTGTAGAATGTCTCTGTCTGATGTGTTGGCTCAAATTCAGTAAAGTCAACTTCCGGGTAGAGGGCTTTGGTCGTTTCGTAAAGTCCCGTATTGTATCTCGGAACACGCCAGGTGCTGAATCGCTTTCCATATTCCCTTTTCCATTGCTTTTCAAAAAGAATGTAGGTGCTGGGAAGTTTGCAGATGGTAGATACAGCATAGGCTATCACTTTCAGTTGCAGCGGCTTCGTTTGCGGCATCGGCTGATAGTGTTCATCCAAAAGACCTGCGCGTATGGCTCTTTGTAATAATGTAGCCACCTGTTCATTGGCTAAAGGCTCAATCAAATCTTTATATTCGCCTTTCACCTCTTCTTCTTGCCTTTCGCAAAGTGACAGCAACGCTTGCATATTGTTCGCATAACAGTCAATAACCTTGACGTATGCAGAATCAATTTCCTGTCTGTGACTTTGTACATAGTTTACGACCGGGACGGTAAATTCGTTATTTGTTATAAGGTTTGCCAAAAGAGGAGAGGGGGCTTGTTCCATATATAGACAAATCTCTTTCGCCCATTTCCCGATATTCATCCACGAAGAGTCAAGTGCTTCAAATTCGATTTCATCATCCAAATCCAATTGACCTTTCATTTCACCGACGATTCGGGTAATCTTCGTTATCTTTATAACGGTTTCTTGCCTTGTCATAAACACGGGATTTAATCAATGTCTGGAATCAATGATACGGCATTCTGCTTATTTTTGTCAAGCACCTTTGCATAAATTTGTGTGGTCGCCAGTTCTTTATGCCCTAATAGTTTTGATACAGTGTAGATGTCCGCTCCCAAGTCAAGCATAAGCACAGCGAAGGTATGACGTCCGCAGTGGAAGGTCAGATTCTTATTGATATTGGCAGCCATGCTCCAACGCTGTAATTCCAATGAAGTCCAAGCTCCGTATGTAAATCCTGTAAATACGGGATCTTCCGGGTTGCCTCTTTCACCGAGGTATTTTTCTGCCTGTGAGGAAATGTCAAGATACTCTTGTCCGCCAGTCTTCTTTTGTTTGAAGACGATTCTCGTGTAATCTCCAAATTTTTGAACTTCGCTCCATGTGAGTTTCTGAATATCGCTTTTACGAAGTCCGGTCAGGCATGAAAAGAGGAAAGCTCTTTTTAGAATAGGATAGCGGCAAGGAGTAGCAGCCAACTGTTTTACCTCTTCCAAGGTCAGATAGTCACGCTTTACTTCTGCGGCTTTGAATCCCTCGATTCCACGCAAAGGATTTACAGGTATGATTCTTTCATCGTAAGCCTGGTTGATACAGGCGCGGAGCTTATTGAAATAAGAGACTTTTGAGTTTTGGGACAATCCTTGAAACACATCCCTTTCCCTACGTGGACCGGTACGCTTGTGAGTGTCTTTTTCCACATTGTTCAAGAAATCCTTGAAGCCGTTTATAAACTCTGGAGTAATATCTTTGAATGTGGTTTTCTCATCACAATAGATTTCGAGATAACGCAAGCAGCTTCTCCAGTTACCCCAGTTTCCGTCAGATTCAGGATTCTTGTGTCTTTCTTCAACCATCTTCCGATAGTATTCCAAAAAAGGAGTATCTTCTTTGAATTGGCGAGTGAAAGAATACTCTCCGTTCTGCATTTCAATGAGGCGTTTGGATTTTATAGCCTGAGCGGTTGCCAATGTCTGTCTGTTCTGCTCACGCTCCAGTGGAGTAGTGGCATCGATCAGATAAAGTTTCAAATACTCTTTCTGACGTTTCCCATTTCTGTAGATGTCGAGATACAAGCTCACGTTACCGTTTGCCAACTTCTTTTCCCGTAGTTTTACGGGTTCTTTCTGGATTGTTGTTTTCTTAGTCATAGCCTGTTCCTATTTTAATGAGAGATGTGATTCATTGTCTTCGGGGGACAGATTTTTGTCCCTCGCATCCCTTTCGGGGGACAATCTGGGGACAAAAATACAAAAAAAATATGAAAACAGGCAGAAAATACGGAGAGAAAGAGAAAATATAAATTCTCATAAAATCATTGATTTTTCGCACTTTACGGATTTATATTTTCTCTTTTTATGCTTTTCTTTTCTTTGTATCATTTGCCGATGCAAAATTTACTAAAAATATTTCCAAGTATTTCATCGGTAGAAATTTGTCCGGTTATTTCTCCAAGATAATGCATGCACTCTCGTATGTCTTGAGCCAAGAAATCTCCGGAAATACCCGAATGTAGTCCATCTAATACACGAGATATAGCTTCTTGAGCATGAAGTAAAGCTTCATAATGGCGGGCATTGGTAACTATTACATCATCTGTTCCCGTTTCCGGTAATGAAGCTGCTGTTACTAATTGGTTTTCTAAATAGTCTATTCCTTGATTTGTTTTGGCTGAAATGAATAGGATTGAATGTTTAAGAGGAATTAAAGATTCCACTAATTCTCTTTTTTCTTCACACTCTTGTTCGGTTAGTTTATCCGTTTTATTTAGCAAAACAAATAGAGTTTTTCCTTCACAATGCTGTATAATGCGCCCGGCAGAGCGTATAATATTTTCATTCATTCCGGTAGCATCAATCATCCACAATATTATAACAGCCTGATCAAGTTTTCTAAAAGTACGCTCTATTCCCATACTTTCTATTTTGTCCTGGGTATCCCTTATACCCGCCGTATCGATAAAGCGGAATGTGATACCCTGTAAAACAGTTGTGTCTTCAATGACATCCCGAGTCGTTCCATGTATGTCCGACACTAATGCCCGGTCTTCATGCAACAAACAATTAAGCAGGGTAGATTTTCCGGCATTCGTTTCTCCGATGATAGCTGTAGGTATTCCGTTCTTTATGGCATTACCTACCTTAAAAGAGTCTGCTAATTTACAGATTACCATTTTTATGTGTAATGCAAGATCTATCAGTTTTGAGCGGTCGGCAAATTCGACTTCCTCCTCGCTGAAATCAAGCTCCAATTCTATTAATGAAGCAAAATCGAGTAATTGAGTGCGAAGTTTTGCCAATTCATTACTAAAATCTCCCCGCATCTGATTCAATGCCAGGCGATGTGCAGATGCTGACGTTGAAGCGATAAGGTCTGCTACCGCTTCGGCCTGAGAAAGATCCATTTTTCCGTTGGCAAATGCCCGTTGTGTAAACTCTCCTGGAAGCGCAGAACGACATCCGTTTCGAATCAATAATGCAATAATTTGTTGTTGAATATAGAGTGAGCCATGGCAAGATATTTCGATCGTATCTTCTCCAGTAAAAGAATGCGGAGCAACAAATCGAGCTACCATAACCTCATCTATAATCATGCCTTTTTCATCTATAATGTTACCATAACTCAATGTATAAGGCTTTTGATCTGTCAACAGGCGCTCCTTTCTTACGGGCTTATATATACGTTCAGTTATCAAAACCGCATCTTTTCCGCTTATACGGATTACTGCGATTCCGCCTATTCCGGGTGCAGTCGATACTGCACATATAGTATCATTCGTTATCATTCGTTATCTTATTTTATAATTCCCAATCGAAGATATTGTTCTGCGATTCCAAACGGTTCTCAAGTTCATCAGGAAGTTCCGAAAAAAAATCCATTCCGGTAAGCGCTTCCACACTATCTATCGATACGACATATGCAGACAATGGCGCGTCTTCTTTTTCATTTTTAAATACAAATCCGATTCCTCTCGGAGTAGTTACATAAGGAGATACGATAACTTTAAAAAAGGCATGAGGTATTTTTACTTCATTTCGTCCGATCGTTGTATCCCGTTTATCGACCAATGGTCCGCACACTATTGCTATAGCACTGTCTTCTTTCACCCATTTTCGGATACTCTCCTCCAAGTCTTTCCATGCCCCTCGATTTAGTCCGGGATTTTGCGGACACATATTCGAGAAATAAAAAGATTCCTTCATTGCTGTTTCACTCCATGTCATGTCTGCAGCGGGAGCCATGTGTCCTCGATCAAAACCACTTCTACGATAGTCGGCATTTGTCGCGCTGACACCGTTTACATAGGGGTCTACTACAAATTTATCTGTTCTTGATACCGTTCCCCGTAATTCATCACGAATCAATTCATAAGCTACCCAATTAGGCAGACGCCAATTTTTATTGTACGATACAGTATAACCTTCATGTTTAATAATTTGTTCTGCCCGATCTTCTAACGGAAGTGGCAGTTCCAAATTTTTATACCTAATATCCGGTTTCCGGTTCGCTTCACCTAATCGCTCAATTTTAGTAGAAAAAGTTGATAATGCAGACTTTATTTCTAAGCGGAAATAATAAGCAAACAGGAGTAAAATCGTAATCCAGAAAAATATCCAGAGAAACCTGACCGACCAGTTTATAGATTTTTTCTTTTTCCGTTTTTTTTTAGCCATTCAAAAAATCCATATTTAAAAATTATCAGGTACAAATGTACAAAAATTTGTCTTAGAGCCTGTCTGAGTTCTCCGATAAAGAAATTATCAGACCTGACCTGAGTAAAATTAAACAGGATTTAAGTCTGTTTTCATAGGAAAATTTGTTATATTGTAGGGAGTGCAACTGATTGATAGATAGAATGTCTGTACAATATTTTCAGGATATCTACAAATAATTTTTGAAAAAGAGTGATTATTATTGATTTACCAAAAAATATCTCGAATATCGGTTTTTTAGAAAAATTTGAATACCTTTGTATCTGAATATTAGATGTGTAATTTAGATAGGGGTGTGTATTTGAGTTTGCGTTAGCAAATAGGGGGCGCATCTTTTAATATCGACGTAAATATGTCCTCATATAAAAGTGTCCTTAAAAATGTTAGTCTATTAGGAGGGGCTAAGGTTATATCTTTAGCATTAAGTATAATCCGTAACAAATTTACAGCTTTGTGGTTGGGAGCTGATGGTATGGGTGTTATGGGTATGTTTAATGCGATTATTTCTCCGGCTACTACTATTGCGGATATGGGGGTTTCTACATCCTCTGTAAGAAATATTGCTTCATCTGAAAATGATCAGGAAACTGCACGTCAAGTATCAGCCGTGAAAATGTTTTATTTGTTGTCAAATTTTTTGACAATCTCTGCGATGATCCTTTTGGCCGGATATTTAAAAAGAAAAATGCTGGTAGAATCATTGGGGACATGGACTATATATGTATTGGCTTTTGTTGTAGCTTTTTCTGTGTTGGTGAATTTTTTTAATTCTGTTTTACAGGCTAAAGGAAAAATTGCAAGTTTGGTAATGGCGCAAATTTATGCAACAGTTTTAGGAAGTATTTTTTCTTTAGTCGTAATTTATTTTTTTCGAGTAGATGGTATTGTTTGGAGTCTTTTGATTGGGGCAATGTTGGGACTTCCTGTTGCATGGTATTTCTTCTCTAAATTAAAGATTCCGAAAGTGAAAATGACAGTAAAAGAATCTTTTATTATAATTAAAGATTTGCTGTTTACAGGAGGTTTGGTTACGCTTGCGGGATTTTCTGCTACCATGTGTATTGTTTTTGCAAAAGTCTTTTTATTAGATCATTTGGGATTGAAAGTTGTAGGCTATTATGATGTGAGTGTCGCTTTTTCGAATGTCTATATTGGCTTGATCTTGCAAAGTATGGGTACAGATTTTTTCCCTCGTTTGTGTAAAGTAGTATCCGATAAAAAACAAATGTTTCGATTAGTGAATGAACAAATGGAAATAGGCCTATTATTTGCTACGATCGGAGTTGACATTTGTTTGATTATTGCACCTGCAATTCTGATAGGTTTTTATAGCTCTGATTTTTTAGAGGCTACAACAATGTTAAGATGGCAATGTGTTGGTGTTGGTTTAAGGGTTTTAGGTTATCCGTTAGGTTTTTTATTGATGGCCCAAAGACGAAATTGGGCTTATTTTGCCCTTCAATTGTCTTTTTGGATAAGTTATTATTTAGCAATAACGACAGGAATTTCATTATTCGGTATGAAATTTATAGGTATTGATTATATCGTTGCTTATGCTGTTTATTTATTTTTTGGTTACAGTTTGTCTTATAAAAAAGGGCTGCGTCCATCTCCATTATTGATAAAGATATTTTTGTTTTCGGTTATTTCCGAAGGGATAATACTCTTATTGTTGTTTTTTCTTCCTGATCCGTATTCTTATGTTTTGTCATCTGTTTGTTGTGTTTCGGTTTTGGGAATTGCTGTTTCTGTTTTGAAAAAAAGTTTTGAGATAGATGTTGTTGCAAAAATCTTAAGTCTATATACGAAATTTAAAGCAAAAGTAAATAAAAATAGATTACGGAATCATTAAAAAGAAATTTGATGAAAATAGGTATCATAACATTTCATTGGGCTGCAAATTATGGCGCTGTGCTTCAAGCTTATGCTTTGTCGTCATATCTGAAATCAAAAGGGTGTGCAGTAGAGATTATCAATTACAGACCACGGTGGGCAAAAGATGTAAAACCTATACCTTTTTCATTTCATATAAAATCTTGCATTACTTATCTTGATGAATTATATAAACGAAAAGTGTTTGATAAATTTAGAAAAAGATATTTACCTGTTTCCGAAAAAGAATATGTAAATATTTCTGATCTTTCTTTGTTAGATGGGTGTTATGATATTATTATAACGGGTAGTGATCAAGTCTTTAATCCTGATATTATAGCATCAGAAGGAAAGTTGGATACTGCTTTTTTATTGAATTTTACAATGCAAAAAGGGAAAAAATTTGCATATGCGGCAAGTTTTGGTAACTCTTTTTTGGCAGACGAGTATGACAATATATATAAGGATAAGTTGCAAGATTTTACTGCGATTGGAATTCGTGAAAAATCCGGTCTCACAGTATTAAAGCAGTTAGGCCTTGTGGGAAAATGGACTCCCGATCCTACATTGTTGTTGGATGCGTATGATAATATTGATATTCCGAAATCGAATGGAAAAAATTATATATTCGGGCTTTTATTTCAGGTTACACCTGAATCTTCAGATTGTATCCGACAATTAGGCCAATATTATACTAATACCGAAGTCCTTAGGTTGGTTACTCTTAAGGACAGAATAAGAGGTATAAAGGGAATATGGCATCCTTCTCCTGAAAAATGGGTATCTATTATTAAAAATGCCCGGTTTGTAGTAACAGACTCATTCCATTGTACCGTTTTTTGCATTTTAACTCACCGACCATTTATATCGTTAGCATTAAATGCATGGGGCACAGATTGGAGTGAGCGGATAAAATCTTTATTGGAAAGAGTCGGACTAAATGATCGTTTTGTCGCTTCTTATAATAGAGAAGATATTGGCCGGATCATTAAAACAGAAATTGATTGGAAAAAAGTCGATGAAAAAGTTGCCGAATGGAAAATGGAAGGACAATCTTTTTTAGAAATTTATTGTAATGAAGCATATTAATCTTACTTCAGAAAAAGACTGTTGTGGTTGTGGCGTTTGTCGTGAAGTCTGTCCGGTAAATGCAATAACTTTAAATGTCGATAAAACAGGATTTTATTATCCGACATTTGATGATGATATTTGTATCGATTGCGGATTGTGCGAAAAAAAATGTCCTGTTATACATTCCGATAATATAGAAAATATAAAGCAAGCCTCTTTCTGGGGAGGTTTCAATAAAGATGAAAATATTCGTGAGAATAGTTCTTCTGGCGGAATGTTTTCTGCTTTGGCAAAATCGGTGCTACAAAATAACGGAATTATTGTTGGTGCAGTATTTGACAGGGAAGTTGGAGTGCATCATGTGTGCATGTCTACAGAAGTAGAACTTGCTCGGATAAGAGGATCGAAATATGTAGAGAGTAGTCTGTTTGATGTGTGGCCGGCTATGATATCTTATTTGAAGCAGGGAAAATATCTTTTGTTTTCCGGTACGCCTTGCCAAATTGCTGCAGCAAAAAGTATATGTCAAAAATGGGTATCTCAAATTGTATTTATAGAAGTGATATGTTTTGGCGTTCCGTCTTCTCTGTTCTTTCGGAGGTATTTAGAGTGGCGGGAACAGAAAGTCCATGTTCGAACCATTGATTTTAAATTTCGATATAAGAAATATAAAAGTGATAGGCAAGTTTTAAAACAGATTGGAGATACAAAATCTTTGTGTTATGATCATGGAAGAGATCCTTATATGAAAGCTTTTTACCGTAAACTATCTTTAAGGCCAAGTTGTTATGCTTGTCGCTTCAAAGGTTTTCCTCGACATGCAGATATTACGTTGGGCGATTTCTGGGGAATAGAATCTCGTTGTCCGGAATTCGACCATCAAAAAGGTGTTTCATTGGTTATTGTCAATACAGATAAAGGAGAGTCTTTATTACAACAAATCCGGGATAATTTATTGATTAAAGAATTTGACAAAGATTTTGCAATAAAGAAAAATCCTATGGTTATAGAATCTGCAAAAGAGCCCGAAAAACGAGATAACTTTTGGACAGATTTTAATAGGATGAAATTAAAAAAATTGTTTGTAAAATATGATTTAATGCCTTCTTTCTGGATGAAAACATATAGTAATATTCTTATTTGGGGTGGAAAAATCTGTCGTATAATAACAAATAGATAAAGTTATGGATCATTTGATTTCTATAATTATTCCGGTTTATAATGTTGAGAATTTATTACCATTGACATTAAATACTGTGTACATTAATGATAAGAGTATTAAAGGTTAAGATAATTATATTTTAATAAATAAAAACTTATAATATTGTGAAATCGATAATCGTAATTCATCTTTATTTTGGAAGACTTCCTTCCTTTTTTGAATTGTGGCTGAGAAGTTGTGAAATGAATAGCACAATTGATTTTTTGATTTGTACTGATCAAAAAGTTGATTCGAATGCCGCTAATATTAAAGTTTTTACGACGAATCTTCTTGAAATAAAAAAAAGAATAGAAGAGTTGATTAAATTTAAGGTTTGTCTATCTTCTCCTCGGAAATTATGTGATTATAAAGGTCTGTATGGCCTTATTTTTCAAGAATATACAAAGAATTACGATTTCTGGGGATTTTGTGATTCTGATTTGATTTTTGGTAATATTCGTACATTTCTGACTGATGATATTTTGAATAATTATGATCATATTCTTGGCTTGGGACATTTTCAACTTCAAAGAACGTCTGATACAAAATATTTTGATGTTATAAAACAATCCCATGGAATGGGTAAAAATCCATATTGGTTAAACAAATTCAGTATAGAAGGCTTTGTTTTAGATACAGGCTTAGATTGGAAATCTGTTTTTACTACGGAAAAAAATCAGGTATTTGATGAATTGCCGTATGGAGTTGCTGCAAAATATTATGAATTGTATCCCAATCTTTTTTGGAGTGGACATAATGAAAATAATAGATGTTTTGATGATGTCGATAGTAGATACTGTTATTTTAGTGATATTTACAATACATACAGCAAATATTGTGATTCCGGATATTTGCTGTTATCTAAAATCTTCCCTTTATGGAAGAGAGAAAAACCTTCTAATCCAGATTTAAATGCTGTTATTTACCGCAAAAAAGGTAAACATTTATTTAGAATCGGGAAAGGTTATAATGGTAAACTTATTGAGCAAGAACTATTATATGTTCATTTTTTGCATAGAAAAATGAAAGTAAAAACGAATGACTATGTTTCATTTTTAATTGTACCGAATCGATTCATTAATGATAGAAAGTTTAATCTATTTTTATTCTTTTTCTATGCTTTCAGAATTGAACATAAGTGGAATATATATATTGCAAAATTACAACATTTTCTAGGTCGAATTAAGGAAAAGTATTATGAATAATCGATCTGCTATAATAAGCATTATTATACCTGTATATAATGTCGAATCGTTTCTTTCACAGACAATAGAGTCTGTTATCAATCAAACATTCAAGGATTGGGAGTTAATACTTGTTGATGATGGAAGTACGGACTATTCTTCGGTTATTTGTGATGAATATTCTGATACAGATAACAGAATCTATGTAATACATAAAAAAAATGGAGGTGTTAGTTCTGCTAGAAATGTAGGTATTGAACATGCTGTAGGGGATTATATTGTGTTTTGGGATTCTGATGATATTTGTTCGGAAGATTATCTTGAATCTATGTATAATTATGCTTGTGATACAAATGCTGATGTTGTTTATAGCGATACTATATTCATATCTGAAAATGAAAATGTCACTCATTCTGAAAAATCAAAACAACCTCTGACTATCTATACTAAAGAGTATTTAGTGCAACTCCCTTTTGAATTTTATAATACGGTATGGGGTAAGATTTATAAAAAGAGTATCATACTTAATAATAATATAAGATTTGATAATCATATAAATAGAGGAGAAGATACTCTATTTATATATATGATAGCTTTATGTATTGATACTGTTGTTCATAGTAGGGATAAATTTGTGAATTATAGGATTCGTTCTGGGTCATTGATGCGATCGGCTATTACTAACGTTCCATCGTTATTTATTCAGAGTCTTGCTAAATATAAAAATTTATTATGTTTTGTTGAAAAACATAATGTAGAAGAAATAGCATTATCATTTAAATTGAAGTGGCATGCTGCCTATTTGGTAATATGTGATTTTAATCGATCGGTATCGAATTTTTCTGAATTTCGTTTGAATTTAGAATTGTTATTACAAGAGAAAAGTTTATGTTATTGTGTACAACAGAATAAAAGAGAATATCCTCTTAGGGCAAGGATCAATATAATGTTAATACGATTAATGCATTATAAGATTTTATGGCCATTATTATATTGTTGCATTAAACAAATTAGATTGTAGAGTAAGGGATTAGATAAATTAGAAAATTTATGAATATTGCATTCTTCTTCGAATCAGATATAAATCCGATAAAAGGTGGTACGGAGCGTGTCACATGGTCTGTTGCCAAATATCTTATTTCCAAAGGGATGAAAGTCGTTTTTATTGCTCATCAGAAACGAAATGATTTTGACCCTTCATTACTATCTTATCATCGCTTCCTTCCCGATTCGGTAGGTTATGATACCCTTGAAAATATTCGATATTTACAAAATCTTATACAAGATGAGGAAATCGATATTTTGGTCAATCAAGGAGGTTTAAGTGATGAGGTAAAGTTATGTAATAAAAAAGTATTGCAAGACCGTGTAAAAATCGTATCGGTAATTCATTATGGGATATTGGAAGATCTCTATTATTTTAAAGAGTTCTTACGGTTTCAGTTTATCTGGAATAAGCCTTTTATATTTATTAAATCATTATTGCGATATTTACGTATGCCCTTATTGAAAAGAAAGGCTGTAAAAAATCGCAAAAATCAATTATCATTTCTATATCGTAATTCAGACGCAATCGTATTGTTATCAGAAGGTTCTAAAGACGATTTTTTACAATTTGTAGACAATGCGAAAAAAGAGAAACTTTTTGTGATTCCTAATCCGAATACATACGAGAAAATTCATGAACAATCTTTAAAAAATAAAGACAACATAGTATTATATGTCGGTCGATTATCTTATTCTCCGAAAAGAGTTGACCGATTGATAACAATATGGAAAAATATCGAGTATCAATTCCCTGAATGGAAATTTTTAATTATTGGTGATGGCCCGGAAAGGACGCGATTGGAGGCTCTAGTCTTGAAATATAAATTGAAGCGTATCTCTTTTTTAGGTTATCAAGATCCCGAAGTTTATTATCAAAAAGCCCGTATTTTTTGTCTGTCTTCGACTTATGAAGGTTTTGGTATGGTATTGACCGAGGCCATGCAACATAAAGTTGTTCCTATGGCTTTTGATAGTTATAAAGCATTGCATGATATTGTAGAAGATAAGAAAAATGGTTTTGTAATACCTCCATTTGATCTATCTGCTTATGCTTCTCGCTTATCGTTATTGATGAAAGATTTCCGGCTTTGTGCTCAATTGGCCGAAAATGCACAAGAGAAAGCCTTGGAATTTGATGTAGAGAAAATTGGTGAAAAATGGATGGGTTTATTTAAATTTTTATGCCAAAATGAAAAATGTTAAGGTTTCAGTTATAATTCCAGTTTATGATATTCCAAGTGAGATGTTAAAAGATTGTGCTCAATCTTTATTAAATCAGACGTTGGAAGATATGGAGTTTATATTCATAAATGATAATTCTCCAAATACCCAGAATAAATCATATTTGTTGGCGTTGCAAAAGGAAGATCCTCGTGTTGTGTTTATTGATTTATCTCAGAATAAGGGAGTTTCGAATGCTCGAAATGAGGGATTACAAAAAGCGTCGGGTCAATATGTCGGATTTGTTGATGCTGATGATACAGTTGAGAATAATATGTATGAGCAGATGTATTTGAGGGCGGAGTCAGAAAAGGCAGACTTTGTAATATGTAATACTAGATGTTATATAAATGATAAAGATGATTTTATTGAAACATCTAATTCTCCACTGTCCCTAAATATTTGTACCGAAAATGATTTATTGTATTTATTTAATAATGGAGGGCTGGGTTCTTGGGATAAGTTATTTAGGACAGATTTAGTCCGGGATATTCGTTTTAATGTTGATATCTCCAATTATGAAGATTATCTTTTTAACTGGCAAGTATTTTTATTATGTAAAAAAGTCATTTTTGTAGGAAATGTTTTTTATAATGCGAGATTTCGGACAAATTCGGCTTCAAGAAGTTCTATGTCTTTTCAAAAATGTAGAGGAATATTTTGTGCTCTTTCACATTTGTCTGAAATTAGTAAAAGCTTCTACCAAGATGGGTTTAAGAAAGTGGGGTTGTTGTTGTACTACAAGATTTTATTTTTGGGAATTTTAAATAAAAACATATTGGTATATATTGGTGAGAATGTATCAAAAGATTCTTCTTCTTTCTTTTTTGATTATATAGAGAAATCTCTTTTATGGGGATACTCTTATTTACCTTGTTACATTAGATTTATTTTAAAAAGACATACTATGAAATGTATTTGTGGACATCCTTCAATGTATTATTATATTTTATTGCGGTTCTGTTGTTTGATCGAATTGTCTTTTATTTCTGATTCAAAAAATAGTAGGATGAATTCTCTAATAAAAGTTTTAAAAGAAAAGCTGCATTAGTTATATGAAAAAGAAAATAGTTTTTATTGACGGTAATCTGAATCCGGGTGGGGCGGAACGGATATTGTGTACGTTGATACGAAATATAGACCGAGAAAAGTACGATGTTGAGGTTATAATAACGGGGCGTCCGGGAGATATGTTAGCATTGTTGCCCCAAGACGTGAAATGTACAGTGTTGAATATCCGAAGAAGTCGTTATGCCTTTTGGCATTTGGGTAAAATGCTGAAAAAAATAAAGCCCGATGCCGTGTTTTCTGTCTCTCTTAATTCGATGCAGGCGGCATGGCTTGCCCGGTTTATTTTTCGGCTACATTTTAAGATATCGGTGCGTTATTGCCTGATGCCCAAACAGATGATTAGAGAAGGGTTTATGAAGCCGACCTCTTTAAGACATAGAATTGACTCATTCTTTCTTCATCATGTCGATTGCGTTGTTGCCGAACATCGGTATATGGAAGAAGAACTGAAGGAAATTTACCGCTTACCGGATGCCAAATTGGCTTCGGTGTTGAACCCTTTGGATGAGCCTCTGATCAAAAAACAATTAGAAGAAGCGGCCGATTTTTCGTTGCCCGAAGGTCAGATAAATGTCGTAGCTGCCGGTCGCATAAACCGGGAAAAAGGTTTCGATTTTTTGGTGAAAGCATTTGGCGAGGTGGTAAAACATGATTCGAGATTTCATCTTTATATTGTAGGTAAGAATATCGGAGATAATCAGGCAACTTTGGAAAGTGATGCAATAAAATTGGGCTGTTCGGGAAATATTCATTTTGAAGGATTTCAGGGAAATCCGTATAAATATTTCAAAGCGGCCGATTTGTATGTGTTGAGTTCTCGTTGGGAGGCTTCTCCGAATGTTGTGTTCGAGAATCTTTATTTGGGCAAGCGGATTGTGGCTACCGATTGCAGTCCGATATTGAAAGATGTATTGGGAAATAATGGAATATTAGTGTCGTGGGGAGATATTTATCAAATGGCTCATGCCATATTGAATTATAGACAATATAAAGAAGAATCGAAAAAATTCTATTCTTTGTCTGAGTTTTATAAAGTCATCGTCGGAGAATAATAATCGTTTTTTTATGAAATCTTGGGTCAACTATTTTAATATGATAATTTTCAGGTTATTGCCTGAGACATCTTGTTTTGCTTTAAAACGGGCTCTTTTACGTCTTGCCGGTGCAAAAATAGGAAGGAATGTCCGCATCTGTTCTTCTGTACATGTATTGGGCTGTGGCGAATTGATTGTCGGAGATGATGTGTGGATCGGTCATGAGGTTTTTATATCGACAACATCCCGTATTGAGATCGGCAATTATGTAGATATCGCTCCGATGGTTTATATAGGTACCGGAACACATCGAATCGATGCCAAAGGCTTGCATGCGGCAGGAGAGGGCATATCCGAAAATATAAAAATTGAGGATGGGGCATGGTTATGTGCCCGTTCTACCTTATTGCCGGGAGTTGTTATCGGTAAGAATTCTGTTGTCACAGCCGGAGCGGTTGTTACCAAACCATTCCCGTTTTCTCGTGTATTGATAGGCGGTATTCCGGCGTCAGAAATAAAGAAAATTTAGTTATATGTCCCGAAAAGTAAATATATTAGGTGCATTTATAGCATTTATTGCCGTAAATAATATTATAGCTTTTTCATTCAATTTGGGAGCACCCTATTATGTTATTATGGGTGGATCGTTGTTGTTTGCCTTGTTGCAGTCGAAAGTACTTTCTTTCGATGTACCTATGTTATTGCTTTATCTGGCTTGTGCTTTGAGTATTATTGGAAATCCTGTACCGGCATTTTTTCAGCCGTGGGGACGTCTTGTCAGTTTTATAATGATGACCATGTTGATTTCCCCATTTATAAAATCAGAATTTTTATACCGTTTTCGGGTAGTTACATTTAAGGTGGTCCAATGGCTGTTGCAGCCGGTCGTTTGGGGGTCATTGTTGGTCTATTTTTTAGGAATTTCGTTCGGTCGTCGCGATTTTGCCGGTATTACGACCCAGTCGATGTTGATAGCCCCTGTATCTGCAAATGTGATGATTACCGGTATCTATTTTTTGACAAGAGGGAAAAAACTAAAAAGAAATTATCGAATTTATTTTGTAGTGTTGGCTATTGCGTCATTTATAACTTTACTGTTGGCTGCTTCCCGTACGGCAATTATTGCGGTTGTTGTGTCATTATTATTTTATTTTTATGTGGTCAATAGGGCCAATTTTATCAAGTTCTTTAAATATATATTTCTTTTGGTGATTTTTCTATCTGCTACATATTCGTTTTGGAGTCCTTATTTAGAGAATGTGATCAGAAAAAACGAGGGATCCATGGCTGCAGGAGGAATAACCAGTTCGCGGGAAGAGCATTGGGATACCCGTTTATCGGAGTTTAAATCGAGTCCTTGCATCGGTATCGGTTTTGCATCGGTATCTATACAATCGAGAGATGGAGCGACTTTCGATCAAAATAGCGGTCAGGTAGAGACCGGCAGTTCTTGGTTAAGTGTACTTTCTATGACCGGGATTTTCGGTTTCAGTGCTTTTATGGGTCTTTTTGTCAGGGCTTTCGGGCAGTTGAAAAAAGTAGGGCGAAATGATTTGTGTCATGCCTCATATCTCTCAGCACTTCTTATATTCTGGTGTTTCCACATGATGGCTGAAGGGTATATATTCGGAGCCGGAGGTTTTTTATTTTTTAATGTTTGGCTATTGTTGGGTTGTATAGATGCGTTGGGGAGAAATAAGAGTTTAATGGTGGCTGGCAATAATATTATTTGAAAGGAATGGATTCGACGATAAGTTATATAAAGACAAGTGAATCGACAGCAATTAAAGGCTTTCTTATCTTTTTAATTATATTGGGGCATAATATGATTTTTACACATTATACAGAGCCGATTCAAGGTATGGGGTATCTGTATTGTTTCCATATACAGGCATTTTTTATATTGCCATTTTTATATAGCGCGAAGCCGTTGACTAAAGAACGTTTGGCAAATTATTTTATCCGATTATATTGGCCATATTTATTGCTGACGACAATTTTGTCGGTTATCTATTCTAATTTCTATTTACAAAAGGAGTTCGACTTTTGGGGAATTTTAAGAATGTTTATTACGGGAGATGTTGATTTAATAAAACAATATTGTGGAATCCAGATATTCTGGTTTATGCCGGCCATGTTTTCATTGTCGGTTTTGAAAGATTGGTTTTATAATTCGAATAAAGTTGTTCGGGCTGTTTTACTCCTGTTTTCATGTATTGCCAATGTCTTTTTGTTTTTGGCTTCTGATTACGGGTATTATTATGAAATATCTACCGATATTAGGTCTGTTATTCCTTTCGGTTTGTATTTGGGAATTTCTTATTTAGTATTTGGAGTGTTTGTCCGTTGGATTGTCGGAAAATTGAAAGAACGCGAGATAAAATGTTGTCCCTATTTGATAATTATTTTTATCGGATGTTCATTTTTATATTTTATAAACGAGCTTTCATCTCATGAACAGATGATTCATGTTGCCTTGTTGATTGTCATGCCGGTAATTTTCATGCTTATTTTATGGTATAATGGTCGGCATATACAACATTTGTTTTTTATGGAAAAGGCCGGAGATAAGACTTTCCCGATGTATATTATTCATCCTTTTATCGGTTATATGTTATATGCCTTTGTCGTTAAATATACCCATATCTCCTTGCTTTGGGCCATTGTTGTCCAAATTGTGATGTTTTGGGGAAGTTACTATTTATCGGTCGGACTATATAGAGTGGATCGCATAAGGAAAATATTGTTGCCACGTTCATTTTCGGAGTTGAAATCTGTTTTTAAGTAAATATTGTTGATTATGAAAAAAGAATATGATATAATATATTTGACGAATACACCGTCGTTTTACAAAATCAACCTGTGTAATGAGATTGCAGAGAGCGCATCTGTATTGTTGGTTTTTTACGGTTATGGAAGTGAAGCCGTCAACAAAATGCTGAAATCGGAAGATTCTTATAAGTTCGATTATGTATTTCTCTTTGAGGGAGATGCTTCGAAACGTAATCGATTGAAAGTATTCGGTCGATTATGTCGGCTGATGTCGCATATAAGGTGTAAGAAGATATTGTATTCGGGTTGGTTGGCTCCGGAGTATAATTTACTTTCGTTTTTTACACCTAAAAAAAAGAATTGCCTCATTTGCGAATCGTCTGTTTTAGAATCTGATTTTTCGGGAGGAAAAGGCTGGTTGAAAAAACAGATTATTGGTCGTATGGCAGTGGCCTTACCTTCGGGTGAGTTGCAAAAAATGATTTTTGAAGAAATCGGTTATACAGGGAAAATTGTTATGACCGGAGGAGTCGGTATTTTTAATAAAATAGAGAAGTCTGAATTACAAGGGGAGGATAGAAAGAATAAAAAGTATCTGTATGTCGGTAGGCTTATTCCGTGTAAAAATCTGAATTTTTTAATAGATGAGTTTAATAAAAACGGGAGATGGTTGACTATTGTCGGAAAAGGAGAGTTGGAACAACAATTGAAAGCGAAAGCAAAAGAAAATATCCATTTCGTCGGATTTGTAGAAAACGAAAAATTAAGCACGGTTTATCAAGATCATGATGTCTTTATCCTTCCTTCTCGTTCGGAAGTTTGGGGATTGGTGGTAGAAGAGGCTATTTATTGGGGATTGCCTGTCGTTGTAAGCGATCGAGTAGGGGCTTATCGGGATATGGTCGAAAAACCAAAGACCGGATTGGTGTTCGAGTTGGATAATCGGGATTCTTTTAACAACGCATTGAAAGAAATCGAAAATAATTATTCGTTTTATAAAAAAAATGCGGATAGGTTCGACTTTGATAAACGGGATGAATGTCAGGTTAATGCCTATCTAAAATTAATAAAATAGATATGAAAATATTGCATACGATATCGGGATTGAATATCAGTAGCGGTGGGCCTACGTCTTGTACTTATAATCTTATTAAAGGTCTTCGGGATGAGGGAATAGATGCAGATATTCTTACATTGATGCCTCGGGACGATTCGGATAAGATCATTGCAGATGATTCATTTATTAAGGCTTTGCCGAATGATGCCCGCACACCGTTGGTTTATTCGTCCAATTTCAGACGTTATTTGAATTCCCATATCGGGTACGATTTATATCATGCAAACGGATTATGGACATGTCCGACGCATTTTACGGCAGAAATAGCAAAAAAACAGAATAAACCCTGTGTGATAGCTCCCCATGGAATGCTGTATCCGCAGGCTTTGCAAGTTTCTGCATGGAAAAAGAAGATCGTATCGACGGTATTTCAGCGTAAAGATCTGGAAACGGCATCATGCTTGCAGGCTACTTGTATGGCAGAGTTGGAGCATATTCGGGCATTCGGGTTGAATAATCCTGTTGCGGTCATACCTAATGGTTTGGCGATAGATGATTCGTTAGAAATACGTAAAACTTCGAATTCGGTCCGTCGTTTTGCTTTCGTCGGGCGGTTGAATCGAATCAAGAATGTAGATCTCCTATTGTCCGCATGGAGTAAATTAGGAAATAAAACACATAATTGCGAATTGTTGATTATTGGTGATGGAGATACTGCGTATAAAAAAGAATTGGAAGAGTTTGCAACTGCAAATAAACTGAATAATGTTCGCTTCTTGGGGTTTATTATGGGGAAAGATTTGCAAAAACTGATTCATTCTATCGATTTCCAGATATTACCGAGCAAATCCGAAAATTTTGGAATGGTAGTTCCTGAAGCCCTAATTCAAGGAGTCCCGGTAATAGCCTCTAAAGGTACTCCGTGGAGTGACTTGGAAACATTCGATTGCGGCTGGTGGGTTGATAATGACATCGATACGTTAATTAGTACCTTGTTGATTGCGATTAATTTGTCGGAGCAGGATCGTTTAGGAATGGGAGAACGAGGTCGGACATTAGTATTGAGACATTATTCTATAAAGTCGGTTTCATTGAGAATGAAGCAATTGTATGAATGGTTAGAGAAGGACATTAAAATACCGGAATTTGTGCATATATAATAACTTGATCATATTATGGAAAAAGTAGTGGATTTATCAAGATATAAAAATGCTCTGACAAGAAAACATCAGATGATCAGGATGCTTTGGTCTGTTGTCTGGACGATTTTTGCCCGGCCGTTGCCACGTAGTATAGGAAGTGGCTGGAAACGTTTTTTGTTGCGGTTGTTCGGTGCGAAATTAGCTTCGACGGCAATTGTATATTCTTCTGCTAAAATCTATTACCCTGCAAATTTGATAATGGATGAATATAGTTGTCTTGCTTCGGGGGTGGATTGTTATAATGTAGCTCTTGTTAAAATCGGGGCTAATACGACAGTGTCCCAGGGTGCATATCTTTGTACGGCAAGTCATGATATATCGGATTCTTTAAATCCTCTGGTGACAGCACCTATTATTGTCAAAGATCAAGCATGGATTGCTACTGATGCATTTGTCGGTATGGGAGTGACGGTTGGACAGGGGGCTGTAATCGGTGCTCGGGCTTGTGTGTTTAAAGATGTAGAACCGTGGACAGTAGTCGGCGGAAATCCTGCCAAGTTTATAAAGAGAAGAGAAATAAAGAAATAAATAGAAGAATATGTTAGATATATCGGTAATCATATTGACTTTAAATGAGGAGCTTCATATCCGTCGTTGCATAGAAAATGTAAGATCTATAGCGAAACAGATATTTGTTGTGGATTGTTTTTCTACAGATCGGACAGCCGATATTGCAAAAGAATTGGGGGCAGAAGTGCATCAGCATGAGTGGCCTGGGAATCAGGCTGCACAATTCAATTGGGCTTTAGAGAATTTGCCGATAACAACCGAATGGGTATTGCGGTTGGATGCTGATGAGTATTTGACTTCTGGATTGATAACCGAGATGGATGAACAATTACCGAAACTATCCGATGATGTGACGGCTGTGGTTTTCCCTTTAGGACGGGCCTTTATGGGGCGTGTTCTGAAACATGGAATTGTAAATAGTGTGAAAATGATACGCCTTTTCAGATATGGGAAAGCTTGTTATGAACAGCGTTTAATGGATGAGCATATTGTTGTGAAATCGGGTCGGACAGTTATTTTTAAAAATCAGTTTATAGATGATAGTCTTCTTTCCATAAAGCAATTTGTAGACAAACACAATCACTATTCTTCTCGAGAAGCGGCTCTGTTACTTGATGCGGAATATCACCTGTTCAATTTGGATACAGATGATGCGTCATATTGCGAAGATGTACAGAAAAAACGTGCACAGAAAATGAAATATGCAAAGATGCCTCTATTTTGGCGTTCGTTTGCTTATTTCTGTTACCGTTACATAGTTAAACTCGGTTTTTTAGATGGTAAAGAAGGATTTCTTTGGGATTTTTTACAAGGTTGGTGGTATCGCACTCTTGTCGATGCAAAAATATTTGAAATAAAAAAAGCCTGCGGTAGAGATGTGGAAAAAATAAAGAAATATTTGAGGGATAATTATTCTATAAAATTTTGAAAACTAATCGTTTAAATTATGTCGGATTAAAACACATAAGCTAAAATAATAGTTCATAATGAAAGTTTCTATCATAACATGCACATACAACAGTGCGGCGACAGTAGCCGATACTGTCCGTTCGGTCAATCGGCAGACCTATGATAATATCGAACATATTATTGTAGACGGATTATCCAAAGACGATACCATAGCCATTGTAAAAGCCAACGCCGGAGACAGACAACGAATTATAGAGGGAAAAGATAAGGGAATATACGATGCTTTCAACAAAGGAATATTGGCTGCTACCGGAGATATAGTGGGAGTACTCAATTCCGACGATTTCTTTACCGATGATTATGTCGTAGAGATGGTGGTGAAAGCGTTTTTATTACGTCCCGGAATCGATGCCGTGTATGGGGACATTCATTTTGTAAACCCGGATAATCTTTCGAAACCTGTGAGATATTATTCTTCGCGGATCTTTCGTCGGGGATTGATGCGTTTGGGATTTATGCCGGCACACCCGTCTTTCTATGTTCGCAAAGTTTGTTACGATAAATTGGGAATTTATAAGATCGATTATAAAATCGCTGCAGATTTTGAGCTTTTGTTACGATTCATTTTTTTGAACCATATCCGCATTCATTATCTTCCTATCGATTTTGTAACGATGCGTACGGGAGGGGCAAGTACCGAGTCGATGGGAAGTCGCAAATTGATCATGAAAGAGCAGTTAAGAGCTTGCCGTGAAAATAATATATATACTAATATATTTATATTAAGTCTGCGCTATTGGTACAAAATTGCAGAACTGTTGATCTCTAAATTGTTTTTCAGATTATCCGGCAAATAGTTTGATCTATAAATATTGTAAGAGCCTGTTTAAATTTTGCTCGGGTCAGGTTTTGGGAATTTCTTCCGAGCATGTCTTTCTGTTTTTACGAGGATGATAGCGGGCTATCATCTGACGAGTGAAAACGGGGAAAAAGACCGGAAGAAAACGCAAAAATGACCTGATCGTATTTTTTTATTGGAAAATTTAAACAGGCTCTAAGTATCTTGTCGATTTGGGGATAGTATTCGTAATCGGATAATATCTTACTGACATTCATAAATTGCACATATTTAGAAGTCGTTTAAATTTTATTCGGGTTAGTTTTAGCTTTATAAAAGCAATAGAACATTCGTAAAAGAAATTTTCAGAGTTGATCCGGACAAAATTTAAAACAGCTCGTAAGAATATTTTGAAAAAAATATTTTTTTAAGATTTGTGAAATACAAATTAAATATTTTCTTATATTTGTCGACGGTGTGAGGTGATATGTGATTTGGGAGCATTTTTTTGAGTTTATCCGATTTTTTGTAGGAAATTAAGGAGAACACAGGTACTTAGGGAAAAACATGGGGATGTATTTTTTCTGAGTTCATAATGTGAAAGGATAATTTCTTGAGAAGTATGCTCAAAACTATTTTTTGTGAAAATTGTTTACAAAAAATAGGGATGAACTCTTAGATGTTATTAATAGGTGTGTGAAAAAATTTTGATCGTATGTTACAACTTTTTTCATTGTTGGCTTTGGTGTTGTCTGCTTACCTTTCATTTTTGGTAATACCGAGACTTGTGTTTGTTTCGGTAAAGAGAAGGTTATTTGATGTGCCGAATAGCCGGAGCTCGCATACGAGGGCAGTTCCCCGTTTAGGTGGAATAATATTTTTACCTTGTATGATGTTTTCGTATGCTTTTGTATTAGGGCTTCGTGAGCTGAATGGAGTCGGTGTCGCAACGGAGTTGAGGGAGTCGTTATTGCTCGAAATGCTGTTTTTGATATGTGGTCTGACAATTATTTACGGTATCGGTGTTTTAGACGACCTTCGAGGTGTCTCTTTTCGTAAAAAATTTGTGGCGCAGATTCTTGCTGCGATCTTTTTCCTTTTCGGAGATATTCATATAGACAATTTACATGGAATATTCGGGATATATGAGTTGCCGGTGGCAGTATCTTATGTGTTGACGATATTTATAACGGTTTTAATTATAAATGCGGTCAATTTGATCGACGGTATAGATGGCTTAGCGTCCGGATTGAGTAGTGTAGCTCTTGCGGTATATGGATTTTGGTTTCTTTCTTCAGAATTGTATGCCTATGCTATGTTGGCATTTTCACTGTTAGGATCGGTTATGATATTTTTCTTGTATAACGTTTTTGGCAAAAGGATGAAGTTATTTATGGGAGATACCGGATCTTTGATTTTAGGTTACTGTCTTGCATTTCTTGCCATTCGATTCTGTCAGCTTAACGCTACACCCGAATTCGGAGTAGTAGGTGCTCCGATTGTTGCATTTTCGACACTGTTTATTCCTATTTTCGATGTTTTCAGAGTGTTTATTGTCCGGATAAAACACGGTAAATCACCTTTCCTTCCGGATAAAAATCATATCCATCATAAATTATTGGCATTAGGTATGTCCCATCGGCAGGCGATGTTAACGCTGGTGATAGCATCCTCTATGTTTATAATTCTCAATTGGTTTTTAGTTAAGATTCTCGGGGAAACCGTAATGTTTCTGTTCGATATATTTTTGGGATTATGCTTGGTATATGGCTTGCAGCGTTTTATAGTCGATAAAGAGCGTAAATTGGTAAAGCGTGAAGTCCGGTAAGAAAATTTTTAAGAATTTACGGGGATGATAGTTGGGCTATTTGACGAGAGAAAACGGGAAAGCAAACCGGAAGAAAACATAAAAATGATCTGATAATATTTTTTGTTGAAAAATTTAGACAGGCTCTTAAACTTTTATTTATATCTTTGAATATTTTGAGATAAATATATAATGCAAAATAATCATGTGGTAATAATGGCCGGAGGGATAGGTAGTCGTTTCTGGCCAATGAGTACGCCCGACCGTCCCAAGCAGTTTATCGATGTGTTAGGATGCGGGCGCACATTGTTACAGCTTACTGTTGACCGTTTCAGCGGGCTTGTTCCCATATCCAATTTTTGGGTAGTTACCTCTGCCCGATACAAATCGTTAGTAGAAGAACAACTTCCGGATATTCCTCGTTCCAACATATTGTTAGAACCATGTATGCGCAATACCGCACCCTGTATTGCTTATGCCGGTTGGAAAATAAAACGACGTTATCCCGATGCTAATATAGTAGTAACATCTTCAGACCATGTGGTAACCGATGTTGAAGAATTTCGCAGAGTTATTGTAAAATCGCTTGATTTTACGTCAAAATCGGAATCTATACTTACATTGGGAATGAAACCTACTCGTCCTGAAACCGGATATGGATATATTGCGGCAGGAATAGAGGATAGCAGTGAAATAAAGCCGGTAAAGGCATTTAAGGAAAAACCGACTCTTTCTGTTGCAAAGGAATATCTATCGGCCGGTAATTATTTTTGGAATGCCGGAATTTTTATATGGAATGCACATACTCTTGAGCAAGCTTTTCGGGCCTATTGCCCGGCTATGGCTTCTGTTTTCGATCTGTTGACACCTTGTTTTTACAGAGATGATGAGCAAGAGAGAGTTGATGAGCTTTTCCCGACTTGTGAAAGCATCTCTATCGACTATGCCGTCATGGAAAAAGCGTCCGAAATTTATGTCTTCCCGGCATCATTCGGTTGGTCAGACTTAGGCACATGGGGATCTCTTCATGCCCGTTTGCCCCACGATACTCATCATAATGCATGTGTGGGAGAAAATGTGAAGTTGATAGAATCAGAAAACTGTATAGTACATGTTCCTAAAGACAAGAGAGTTGTCGTTCAAGGTCTCGACGGATATATCATTGCCGAAAATAACGGCACCTTGTTGATTTGCAAACTCCGGGATGAACAGCGAATTAAAGAATTCTCAAGGTGAATTTCGGATATGAAAAATAAGAAAGTATTTGTCTCGGGATGTTATGATATGCTGCATAGCGGACATGTCGCTTTTTTTGAGGAAGCGGCTCGGTATGGAGACTTGTATGTCGGCATAGGATCGGATAAAACTATTTTTGAATTGAAAGCCAGAAAGACGATCAATACCGATGCAGAACGCCTTTATATGGTAAAAGCTCTTCGTGTAGTTAAAGATGCGTGGATCAATAGCGGAAGCGGACTGTTGGATTTTGAAAAAGAATTGAGAAAACTCAAACCTGATATATTTTTTGTAAATACCGACGGCAATACCCCTTTGAAAGCGCAACTTTGTAAAGAATTGGGTATCGAATATATTGTGAGTAAAAGAATTCCTCATGGAACTTTGCCTGTACGTTCGACAACGATGTTGCGAAAAGAATGCCGCATTCCCTACCGGATCGATTTGGCCGGAGGATGGCTCGATCAGCCTTATGTCAGTAAATATTATCCGGGTCCGGTATTGACCATTTGTATAGAACCGGATTATGAATTTAATGATCGTAGCGGGATGTCCACAAGTTCGCGTAAAAAGGCGATAGAGTTATGGCAGACCGATATTCCCGAAGGTGATAAAGAAAAATTGGCAAAAACGTTATTTTGTTATGAAAATCCACCCGGAACTCCCTATATTAGCGGATCTCAGGATGCTTTGGGAATTGTTATGCCGGGATTGAACAAATATGAATATAAAGACAATTATTGGCCCGAATCGATAGAAAACAATCTTGATCCGGATATTTTAGGATGGCTCGAAAAATATATATGGTTGGTTCCTCTATATCCGAGAGGTGAATCCTATGATGTCCTTGCCGAAACTCGTATCGATACGTTATCGGTAAAGGCATTGAGTGATGCTGCCCGTTGTTGTTGGCAGGCAATTCTCGATAAAGACCTACCACGTTTCGGAGCACAAGTAAGAGCCAGTTTCGAAGCACAGATAGCCATGTTCCCTCACATGGTGAATGAAGATATTTTAAAGCAGATCGAAGAATACAAAGATTCGGTATCCGGTTGGAAATTGAGTGGAGCAGGAGGGGGTGGATATTTAATTTTCATTAGTGAAAAGCCTGTGAAACATTCTTTCCAGATACGTATTCGCAGATAAAAAGAGATTGAAATTTTTTTTGATGTGTTTTTGTTTTTATGTTTGTACTCCAAACCGTCAATATAAAAACAAAAGGGATTAACAATTAATATTTAGTTGAAAATGAGTACTAAAGTAGCTTTGATTACGGGTATTACGGGACAAGACGGATCGTTTCTTGCCGAATTCTTATTGCAAAAAGGATATGAAGTCCACGGGATATTGCGACGTTCTTCATCTTTCAATACTGGGCGCATCGAACATCTTTATTTCGATGAATGGGTTCGTGATATGAAACAGCAGCGAACCATAAATCTGCACTATGGAGACTTGACCGATTCGAGTTCATTAATTCGCATCATACAAGAGGTACAACCCGATGAAATTTATAACTTGGCAGCACAAAGCCATGTGAAAGTCAGTTTTGATGTGCCGGAGTATACTGCCGAAGCCGATGCGATCGGTACACTTCGTATATTGGAAGCTGTCCGTATTCTTCATCTTGAAAAGAAAACAAAAATATATCAGGCATCTACATCCGAATTGTTCGGATTGGTACAAGAAGTGCCACAAAAAGAGACAACTCCGTTCTATCCTCGTTCGCCTTATGGAGTAGCTAAACAATATGGTTTCTGGATTACGAAGAATTATCGGGAAAGTTATGGAATGTTTGCTGTAAATGGTATTTTGTTTAATCACGAAAGTGAACGCCGAGGCGAAACTTTTGTTACCCGTAAAATTTCTTTGGCGGTTGCCCGCATCAAACAAGGCGTACAGGATAAACTCTACATGGGAAATCTTGATGCCCGCCGAGATTGGGGATATGCCAAAGATTATGTACAATGTATGTGGTTGATTCTCCAGCATGAGACTCCCGAAGATTTTGTTATAGCAACGGGAGAGATGCACACTGTACGAGAATTTTGTACCCTCGCTTTTGCTGAAGTGGGTATTAAAATCCGTTGGGAAGGAAAAGGTGTTGATGAAAAAGGAATAGACGAAGAAACCGGACGGGTGTTGATCGAAGTCGATCCTAAATATTTCCGCCCGGCCGAAGTAGAACAATTATTGGGCGATCCGACCAAAGCTAAAACTTTATTGGGATGGAATCCTACTCAAACACCATTTCGTGAATTGGTAAAAATTATGGTAAAACATGATATGGAGAAGGTTGCCCGAATGATTAAAAACAAACATTAATGGAAAAGAATGCTAAAATATTCGTTGCCGGTCATCATGGACTGGTGGGATCTGCCATATTGAAAAATTTGCAGGAAAAAGGATATACGAATTTTGTCCTTCGTACACATAGTGAATTGGACCTTTGCAACCAACCTGCCGTAACTCGTTTCTTTGACGAAGAAAAACCGGAATATGTCTTTCTTTCGGCTGCTTTTGTGGGCGGTATTGTGGCCAATAGTCTCTATCGGGCCGATTTTATCTATCGTAATTTACAGATACAAAACAATGTAATCTATAATTCGTACCGTACGGGAGTGAAAAAACTACTTTTTTTAGGCAGTACTTGTATTTATCCTCGGGATGCAAAACAACCTATGGATGAAGATGTATTGCTGACTTCACCTCTGGAATACACAAACGAGCCTTATGCCATAGCCAAGATTGCCGGATTGAAGATGTGTGAAAGTTTTAATTTGCAATACGGTACCAATTATATTGCCGTTATGCCTACCAATCTGTATGGGCCTAACGATAATTTTGATTTGGAACGTTCACATGTGCTGCCGGCTCTGATCCGTAAAATTTGTTTAGGACATTATCTCGAAACAGGGAATTGGACTGCTATACGTTCCGATTTGGATAAACGTCCGGTTGAATCGGTCGATGGAAAAGCCTCTGAAGAAAAAATACTTGCTGTATTAGATAAATATGGCGTTCGAATGTCGGAAAAGGGCATTGCCCAGGTCGAGATATGGGGTACCGGTACTCCGATGCGCGAATTTTTATGGAGTGAGGAGATGGCTGATGCTTGTGTCTTTGTAATGGAACATGTCGATTTTGAGGACCTTAAGCCGAAAAATACGAAAGAAATACGTAATTGCCATATCAATATCGGGACCGGTAAGGAGATCAGCATCGGAGATGTTGCCCGATTGATAAAGAAAACGGCAGGATTTGCTGGAGAGCTCTATTTTAATGCTGAAAAGCCGGATGGGACTATGAAAAAATTGACCGATGTATCTAAACTGCATGCATTGGGATGGCATCACAAAATCGATATCGAGGAAGGTGTTCGTCGAATGATCGATTGGTATAATAATAATTGATGAATAAATAGTTTATATCATAAAAAAAGGCGCAATGTCATGCGCCTTTTTTTATGATATAAACTATTATCCTGTAAAGTCTGCTTTATATTGGGCAGGTTAGAAAATTATCACGCCTTTTCTCTGCCCGGCTGTGACAATATATACTCCTTTATTAAAGACCGGGATACGGTTTTTTCCTTGATTTCCTTTGACCGATAAAACGAGACTGCCGTTGATGGCATATACATTAATTTCTTCTTTTTTAGGCAGAGTTATAATGATATGCTGTGCATCTTTATTGATTTGTAGTGTGTTATTCTCTGTTATTGTCTCTGACATACCTGATGAAGCAGTCGAAATTACACTTTCCCATGTCGTGCCTACACGAATACCGTCAACGACAATATCCTGCCCGGTATGGCTGGGGCGAAACATCAATCCTGCCGGAAAAATATCACCATTAGAAGCATTATCGGATAGAGGACCTAACAAAGGTTCGTTCGGCTCTTTATTCAGCACGTGATCCAAGAGGAACAATGAAACCTTGTCGTTATTGTCTCCCGGTATTATTTCGTATTTGATGACGAGGAGATAAGTCTCTCCGATAGTAACAGGTTTATCGGTTGTATAGACTGCTTTGGCGTTATCATGAAAAGACAGGCCGATATTTAATTTTGAATCGAAATTGGCATTGTTTTCTGCATATATCCGTCCGTTAAAGGCAAATTTAGTATCTGTCCCACCGGCCCAACTTGGCATATTCCCGTCCCATAGCGTAAAAAAATATTGGCTTTTGAGGTTACTGTTAAATTGGACGAGAAAAGATACATAAACACAACCTTCTGAGATTTGCGGAAATCTGTGCCGGGCAGCATTTTTATTTTCTTCTTCTATCTGTAATCCGTTTCCGATACCCGATCCCGCATATCCTTTGAATGTCAGTCCGGGGCAAACCTTTAGATATGGATTATAATTTTCAAATATCCAACCGTGATTCCCTATTTCGTCTCCCATAGGATATTCAAAATCTTCGGTCCATACAGGAGACTGAGCTATGATGTTTATACTGAAAATGAAAAAAGCGTGGAAAAACCACGCTTTTTTCGAAAATATAAATTGTGTCATTATTTGATGACTTTAACAACTTTAGAACCTACTTTTACCAGTGTAATTTCGTAAACAGCATCGAAAACATTCATGCCTGAAGCAGCAATTTTCTCGGCTATTTTTTGTCCAGTGATGCTGAACAATTCGATTTTTTCTCCACCAAGAGCATTGATATAGATCTTGCCGTTCGAGCTGTAAATAGCTACATTGTCATCTGTTGCAGCAGCTTTTACGCCGTCAAGTGTAGCTTCAGTGATACTGATCGGATATATTTGAGGTGTTCCGTTATATACAGATACTAATCCGATGATGTCCCATTTCTTTGAGGCTTCGAAAGTACCTTCAATAACTCTGAAGTTATTCCGAATGTTCATTTCAGTTTCACCACTTACGACAATTCCATTTGTCGTCTCGCCTGTTTCGAAAGTTGCATCTTCTTTGAACACAGCTTCTGACAATTTAACGTATTTATATACATCTGCTGTGGTGATGTCGGTAATAGCCATTGTAACAGGTTCTACCGGAGTGCCGCTCACAGCTGTGGGAGCATATAAAGGAATCATTTGGGTCATTTTTTGATAAGTACCATATTTCCCGATAAATCCGGTTATTACATCGCCTTCATTATAGTTCTCAGAAATATTTCCATAAATCAATAAACTTCCGCTGGCATCTTGTATATAAAGGTTCAAATCATCTTGATAAACGACACTTACAGGACCGGTAATTTTGTAAACAGCATCCCCGTCAGTTGCTGTGGACATGAATTCTGCAATATTAGCTACTTCAGTGGCAATCGGGAAAGTTAAAACAACTTCTTTTACACTACTTGCTTTTAAGCCGTCGGCTATTGCGATTGCTTTGATGGTCGTTGTAGTAGAAACCTTGAACGGAGTGGTGTAAGGAGTTGATCCTGAGGTTGGTACATCACCGTTTGTCGTATAATAGATTTTTGCATCGGTAGTTTCACATGTCATAGAAACTTCTTGTTCGGTGTAATATGTGCCGCTAAGAGGGGTAATGCTTGGGGTTGCCGTCGTACCTTCTGCTAATTCCTCCAATTTAAATAATTGAAAGTCTTGTTGAGTTCCTTTGTAACAAGCAAAACGTTCTTGATTTTTATTGGCGTTGTATTGTAAATATCTTCCGGTTGGACTTACACAAGCGAACTTAAATTTTCCGTCTTCGAAAGTCGCATTATATTGGGCGGTATTGGCAATAGCGTCAATCAGTTTGGAAGAGTTAGCATCCCCATTGGAACTTACATATTTCCCGTTTGCAGAAAATGAAAAAGTTCCGTTGCTATCATCTTTGGTGATGGTCCAGATAACAGATGTGCTGGGATCGACGATTTTGTCTCCATCCACAGTCACCGCTTCGATTTTCATGTAAAATGTACCTTTAGTGTTTTGGGTAGTGGACATGGCATTCGAGGATGTTCCTCCGACAACAACGTAAGATCCTGTGGTAAGTTCGTCTATTGAAGTAATTTGTACATAATTATCAGCAAAAGATTTACTCCCGGCAAAAGCAATGGTCATTGCTAATAATGATTTAAAAAGAGTAGTTTTTTTCATAATCGTTTTATTTTGGTTAGTAAATAAAAATACTTTTAAATTTTAATTGGGGTTTAAATAAAAAAGGGGAAGAGAAACAAAAGGAACAGGTATTTTGATTTTTTTCATCCTATCCAAACAATCGTTCGTTTTTATCATCCCTTTAAAATCTAAAACACATTCTTCAATTGTTCAGAACAATTATCTATGCATGAATAAGATAAAGTTCTGTATTTACCATATACAACTTTTATTTAGACTGTCCAATTAAACGAAGGTTTATTTGGACAAGAGACTATTTCCCGTAGTCTGTTCATTTATTTTACAAAGATAGCATATATTTTTATCTTTTTTACTACAATTTCATTGCAATTTTATGTCATTTTTGTATTCCTGTATAATGATGAACTTTAAATTTTGTTTGGAATTTTAGAGACTGTTCTTGATAGGATTTGGAAAGGTCTAATAAAAAATTGCGAGGTCTATATATAATAAGGTGTACCGTTTTCCGGAATAGGTAAATTTGGGTAGATTAGAGAAGTTTCTTAAAGTAAATATTTTGTATATTAAAACATTTAACGTACCTTTGCGCCGCTAATGCAAGTAATAACAATTTAAAAAATTTCAAATGGCAACTAAAATTAGATTACAGAGACACGGTCGTAAAGGTTATCCGTTCTATCACATTGTAATCGCCGATAGCAGGGCACCACGTGATGGTAAGTTTATTGAAAGGATAGGTTCTTATAATCCGAACACTAATCCTGCTACAATAAATTTGGATTTCGAAAGAGCTTTGTATTGGCTTCAAACCGGTGCTCAACCCACCGATACAACTCGTAATATCTTGTCTGCACAAGGCGTGTTGATGAAAAAACACTTGTTAGGCGGTGTCAAAAAAGGTGCATTCTCTTTAGAAGAAGCTGAAACCCGTTTCCAAGCCTGGTTGAAAAACAAACAAAATGCTGTTGAAGCTATAAAGGCTAAGCTTGCCGATGCTAAACAGGCTGATGCAAAGAAACGCCTTGAAGCAGAAAAAGAGGTTAATAAGGCTATTGCTGAGGTTGTCGCTAAGAAAAAAGCTGAAAAGGCTGCTGCTGAGGCAGAGGCTGCTGCGGCTGCGACAGAAGAAGCTCCGGTCGAAGAGACTCCTGCTGCTGAAGCTGCTCCTGCAGAAAGTGCTGAATAATATATGCAGCATATACAGAAAAACGCTCCGAAAACGGAGCGTTTTTTTTGTGTCTTGTTTGGCGAATTTGGAAGATTGTCAATATTCCCGGATAGAATAGTTTATTTGGGAGTAAGATAAATATATGATATATTTGCCGGGTAAGAACCTGTCGTCTAAATTTTACTCAGGGCAGGTTTGTGTGTTTCTTTTAAGGATGATAATGGCTTATCTGACAAGTGAAAATGTAAAAATAACTTGATTAAATCTGTTTTATCGGAAAATTTTAAACAGTCTATAAGATAATTTTATAAAAAAGATGGGTAAGATATTGATTGTTGATGATGAAGACCAGATACGGAAACTGTTAGCAAGAATGCTCGAATTAGAAGGTTATGAAATTTATCAGGCTGCCGACTGCAAAACAGCTTTATCCGAAATGAAAAGAGCTGTCCCGGACGTCGTATTGTGTGATGTCTTTCTGCCTGATGGGAATGGGGTGGACTTCGTTGTCCGTCTGAAAAAAGAGTTTCCTATGTCGGAGGTGATATTGTTGACGGCACATGGTAATATTTCTGATGGTGTACAGGCGATTAAAAACGGTGCATTCGATTATATAACCAAAGGGGATGATAATAACCGTATTATACCTTTATTGAGTCAAGCTTCGGAAAAAGCTGCTAAAAATAAGTCGGTAAATAAAGAAGAGCGAATGGATGAAAGACAATATTCGTTTGACTCTATTATCGGAAGTTCCCGTTTGCTTTCAGATGCGATATCTTTGGCCAAGAGAGTAAGCATGACCGATGTTCCGGTATTGTTGACCGGAGAGACCGGAACAGGGAAAGAAGTATTTGCTCAAGCAATACATAAAAATAGCTTGAGAAATAAAAAATCTTTTGTTGCAGTCAATTGTTCCGCTTTTAGTAAAGAATTATTGGAAAGTGAAATGTTCGGGTATAAAGCCGGAGCCTTTACCGGTGCATTAAAGGATAAAAAAGGTTTATTTGAAGAGGCTGATAATGGTACTATCTTTTTAGATGAGATCGGAGAGATGGCATATGATCTTCAGGCAAAATTACTTCGTATTTTAGAATCAGGAGAATATATAAAGATTGGGGAAACGAAGCCGACGAAAGTAAACGTCCGGGTCATCGCTGCAACCAACAGGGATTTGGTACAAGAAATCGAAAACGGAAGTTTTAGGGAAGATCTCTTTTACAGGCTGTCGGTTTTTCGGATACAGTTACCTGCATTAAGAGAACATCCCGAAGATATTCCTTTATTGGCAGATAGTTTTATACGATCATTCGCTGAGAAACTACGTATGTCGATTCCGAAGATCGACTCTTCTTTTTATGAGGTGTTGTGTCGGTACACATGGAAAGGAAATGTACGGGAATTAAGGAATGTAATAGAACGTAGTATGATTGTTTGTAATGGGGAGATTCTGACATCGACAGACCTTCCTATTGATATCCAACAGATAAGTGAAAACAAGAGTATCGGAAGTAGTTCATGTTCTGATTTTGAGTTGGCGTCAATAGAAAAGCTACATATTATTCGTGTTCTCGAATATACTAAAGGAAATAAAACCGAAGCGGCTCGATTACTTAAAATCGGGTTGACTACCCTTTATCGCAAGATAGAAGAGTACGGGTTATAGAGTGAAATTACATTTTTCAAAACGGGGTGCAGCCTTTTCATTTTGAAAAGGCTGCACCCCGTTTATTATAATAGCCTAATTATATAAAGTGTTCATTTTTAGTATAGTAGTATTTTGCTTCCCATTTTGGCACATCATTCGCTATAAAGCTGGCATGTTTAATTAAAAAGAATGACAATATGAATGAAGTGCTATCATTTATTATTATGTGTTTAAGTGGAGCTGCATGTTTTTGGCTCTTTTTAAAGTGTATAGATTGGTTTGAGAAAATCTGAAAAGAAAGGAGTTTTTATGTACACAATTTTATTTATTATTAGTTTGGTTTTGTTCGGGTATTTGATGTATGTGCTTGTCAATCCCGAAAAGTTTTAAAATTCGTAACAGTTAATAGAAATGAATACGGAAATATTAGGATCTGTTTTGCAAATTGTGATTTTGCTGGTATTTAGTTATCCGCTGGGGAAACATATTGCAAAAGTATATAAAGGAGAAAAAAGTCGTTGGGATTTCTTTACTCCTGTAGAAAATTTTATTTATAAGCTGGTAGGGGTTGATCCGAAAGAAGAAATGAACTGGAAACAATTCCTGAAAGCATTATTGGTTTTAAATTTAGTTTGGTTTTTCTGGGGAATGGTATTGCTATGTACCCAGCAGTGGCTGCCGTTAAATCCGGACGGGAATGCTAACCAGACGGCTGATCAGGCATTCAATACATGTATCAGTTTCATGGTAAATTGTAATCTTCAGCATTATAGTGGAGAGAGCGGTTTGACTTATTTCACACAATTGTTTGTCATTATGCTTTTCCAATTTATAACTGCGGCAACCGGTATGGCGGCAATGGCAGGAATAATGAAAGCGATGGCAGCAAAAACGACAAAAACAATCGGGAATTTCTGGTATTTCTTGGTACGTAGTTGTACACGTATTTTATTACCTCTTTCCTTACTTGTCGGTTTTGTTTTGATTCTTGAAGGAACACCGATGGGATTTGACGGAAAAATGGAGGTAAATACATTAGAAGGCGGGACACAAATGGTTTCGCAAGGACCTGCCGCAGCAATTGTTCCTATTAAGCAATTGGGTACTAACGGAGGTGGATATTTCGGAGTGAACTCGTCTCATCCGTTGGAAAATCCGACATTCTTGACCAATATTTTCGAATGTTGTTCGATATTGATTATTCCGATGGCTATGATATGGGCTTTAGGATTTTATCTGAAACGGAAAAAGTTCGGAGCAAGTATTTTTGCCGTAATGTTCTTTGCTTATATTGTCGGGGTAGGTATTAATACCTATTACGAAATGAATGGGAATCCTGCAATCGATAACATGGGAATAGCTCAGGAGAATGGGGCTATGGAAGGTAAGGAAGTTCGTTTGGGTGCTGCCGGAACAGCATTCTGGAGCGTTACCACAACTGTAACATCGAATGGTTCGGTAAACGGTATGCATGACAGTACGATGCCGTTGAGCGGATTGATCGAGATGTTGAATATGCAGATCAACACTTGGTTCGGTGGAGTCGGCGTCGGTTTTATGAACTATTATGTATTTATTATCATTGCAGTCTTCATCAGTGGTCTTATGGTAGGGCGTACTCCTGAATTTTTAGGAAAGAAAGTCGAAGCCAAAGAAATGAAAATCGCAACGATCGTGGCTTTGCTTCATCCGTTCGTTATTCTGGTAGGAACAGCTTTAGCATCTTATTTATATGTTCATAATCCGGCTTTTGTAGAATCGGAAGGAGGTTGGTTGAATAATCCGTCTTTCCATGGGTTGAGCGAAATGTTGTATGAATATACTTCTTGTGCAGCCAATAACGGTTCGGGATTCGAAGGATTAGGAGATAACACGATGTTCTGGAACTATACCTGTGGTATCGTATTGATTCTTTCTCGTTTTATTCCGATAGTCGGACAGGTTGCAATTGCCGGATTGCTTGCTGAAAAGAAATATATTCCGGAAAGTGCCGGAACGTTAAAAACTGATACTGCAACATTCGGCGCTATGACATTTGCCGTTATCTTTATCGTTGCAGCACTGTCTTTCTTCCCGGTTCACGCATTAAGTACTATTGCCGAACATTTAAGTTTATATATTTAATTAAGAGTCTGAGATGAAAAAGAATATTTCAACTTCGCTCTTTCAGAAAGAGCAGGTTTTAGCAAGTATAAAACAATCGTTCGTAAAGCTCGATCCGCGCATGATGATTAAAAATCCGATCATGTTCACTGTCGAAGTCGTTACACTATTGATGTTGCCTATAACGTTCTATTCGTTAGTTGATCCTACTCAGGGTTCATTCGGATATAACATGACTTTATTCATTATTTTGTTTGTGACTTTACTGTTTGCCAATTTTGCAGAAGCGATAGCCGAAGCAAGAGGAAAAGCTCAAGCCGATAGTTTGAGAAAGACAAGAGAGGAAACTCCGGCAAAGAGGTTGTCTGGAGATAAAATTAAAGTCGTACCGAGTTCTGAATTGAAAAAAGGAGATATCTTTTTGTGCGAAGCCGGAGATGTTATTCCGGCAGACGGAGAAATTATCGAAGGTTTGGCTTCTATCGATGAAAGTGCGATAACCGGAGAAAGTGCCCCAGTCATTCGTGAAGCTGGGGGGGATAAGAGCTCTGTAACAGGTGGTACTAAAGTCCTTTCCGATGTTATAAAAGTTTTGGTGACAAGTCGTCCCGGTGAAAGTTTCTTGGATAAGATGATTGCTCTCGTTGAGGGCGCATCTCGGAAAAAAACACCGAACGAAATAGCATTGACCATATTGTTGGCAGGATTTACTCTCGTTTTTGTGATCGTTTGTGTAACCTTAAAACCATTTGCAGATTATAGCGGTGCTACAATTGCAGTCGGATCACTTATCGCACTGTTTGTCTGTCTTATCCCTACGACGATCGGAGGATTGCTTTCTGCAATTGGTATAGCCGGTATGGATCGTGCTTTGCGGGCTAATGTGATTACGAAATCGGGTAAAGCTGTTGAGACTGCCGGTGATATAGACACATTACTTTTGGATAAAACGGGTACGATAACGATCGGTAACCGGAAAGCGACGAAAATGTATTGTACAGATGCTTCGGTAGATTTTAAAACATTTGTTTCATGGTGTGTGCTCTCTTCACTTTCTGATGAAACACCGGAAGGTAAATCTATCGTTGAGTTAGGTAAAGGGCTTGATGTAAATGCTTCAAGACAAGGTATGATGGTAGAACGGATGATCCGGTTTACTGCCGAAACAAAGTGTTCAGGAGTGGATATGAAAGACGGTATGCAGATCAGAAAGGGTTCTTTTGATGCAATCCGTACGATTACTACTCAAGCCGGATATACATTCCCGAAAGATGCCGAAGAATTGGTCAATGTGATTTCAAGTAACGGGGGAACTCCTTTGGTTGTCAGTGTAGATCGCAAAGTAGTAGGAGTTATTGAGTTGCAAGATATTATTAAGCCGGGAATACAAGAACGTTTTGAACGTCTGCGTAAAATGGGAGTGAAGACCGTTATGGTGACCGGAGATAATCCTCTTACTGCTAAATATATTGCAGCAAAAGCCGGAGTTGATGATTATATTGCAGAAGCTAAACCGGAAGATAAGATGGAATATATCAAGAAAGAGCAAAACAGCGGCAAGTTGGTTGCAATGATGGGAGACGGAACAAATGACGCTCCTGCTCTGGCACAGGCTAATGTCGGTGTTGCTATGAATAGTGGGACACAAGCTGCTAAAGAAGCCGGTAATATGGTAGATTTGGACAACGACCCTACAAAATTGATAGAAATCGTGGAGATAGGAAAACAGTTGTTGATGACACGTGGAACTTTGACAACTTTCTCTATTGCGAATGATGTGGCAAAGTATTTTGCAATTGTTCCTGCTCTGTTCATGATTGCCATTCCGCAACTTGCAGCGTTAAATATAATGAATCTGCATAGTCCTGAAACGGCTATCCTCTCGGCAGTGATATTCAATGCATTGATTATTCCGGCGTTAATTCCTCTGGCTTTGAAGGGTGTGGCATATAAGCCGATAGGGGCATCCGCTCTTCTTCGCAGAAATCTGTTGATATACGGACTTGGAGGTATTATCGTGCCTTTTATAGGAATTAAATTGATAGATATGTTTGTAAGTTTATTCTTTTAAATAATAATGATAGAGATGAAATCAATAGTTTGGAAATCGATAAAGATAACGCTGGTATTCTGTGTATTCTTTTCTTTATGCTACATTTTCGTTTTATGGGCTTTTGCCAAAGTAGCAGGACCGGGAAACGGAAATGCCGAAGTTGTGACGTTGGATGGAAAAGTCGTTGGAGCGGCGAATGTCGGACAAAAATTTACTAAGGATATTTACTTTTGGGGACGTCCTTCTGCTGCCGATTATACCGCAGATGCGTCTGCCGGAAGTAATAAAGGTCCTACAAATCCCGAATATCTCGAAGAAGTAGAAGTACGTATTGATACCTTTTTGGTGCATCACCCTTATTTAAAACGGAATGAAGTACCTGCAGAAATGGTAACAGCCAGCGGTTCGGGACTTGATCCTCACATAACACCGCAAAGTGCAGAAGTGCAAATAAAACGAGTAGCAAAAGCTCGGGGTATGCAAGAAGATAAGGTCCGTAAAATTGTAGAGGAAAATACCGAAGCTCCATTATTAGGACTTTTCGGAACGGCAAAAGTAAACGTATTGAAACTGAACGTTGCGTTGGACCAACAAAATAAATAATTAATAATAGGATATATCAAAGATAAGAAAATTGGAAATGAAAAAGTTTATAATTATATTGTTGAGTGTCATATCTCCCGTAGTTCTCAAAGCACAAGAAGAAAATAAAGGAGTAAGTTTTAATGTACAGGGAGATTTAGTAAGTTCTTATATTTGGAGAGGTATGTACCAATCTGGAGCTGCTGTTCAGCCGACATTAGGTCTTCAAGTAGCCGGTTTTTCTCTGACGGCGTGGGGCAGTGTCGATTTTACAGGACAAGGTCATAAAGAAGCCGATATTACGGCAGCTTATACCATTGCAGGCTTGACTATTTCTGTTGCCGATTTATGGTGGGCAGGTCAGTCTGGCATTTATAATGACCGTGAAAACGGTAAAAATAACTATTTCAATTTTGATAATCACACTACAGATCATATTTTTGAAGCGGGATTGTCCTATGCGCTTCCGGTTGAGAAATTTCCGTTGAGTATTTCTTGGTATACGATGTTTGCAGGAGGTGACCGTAAGACGATTTCTGATGGTAGCCGTGTCAACGCTTATTCTTCTTATATGGAATTCGGGTATCCTTTTACCGTTAAGGGGGTACAGTTGAATGCTGCCGTCGGTTGTAGTCCTTGGCGTTCAGAACAATATAAAAATGATGATTTTGCCGTTACGAATGTGTCATTGAAAGCGACAAAGGAGATCCATTTTAATGAGCGTTTTTCCTTGCCGGTTTATACGCAAGTAATTTGGAATCCTAATCGTGAAGACGTACATTTCGTTTTCGGGATTACTATACGATGATAAAGTTGTGTTGTTCTATTTAAATATGTTTTGTTTATACCCCTCGGTGATTAGCGACACCGGGGGTATATGTATTTTATAAAGCGGTGGAGATGGATAAAGAAAAAAGTGTCCAGCATTTTTTAGATTTAATAAAGCAATCGAGACGGGGTAAGTTTAAGATATATATCGGCATGATTGCTGGAGTAGGGAAAACTTATCGAATGCTTCAGGAAGCGCACCAATTGTTGGAAAGCGGTGTAGATGTACAGATCGGTTACGTTGAGACTCATGGTCGTACAGATACGGATGCACAGTTGAAAGGGCTTCCCGTAATACCACGTCGGAAAATCTTTTATAAAGGCAAGGAATTGGAAGAAATGGATGTGGAAGCGATTATCCGGATACGTCCTGAAATTGTAATCGTCGATGAATTGGCGCATACTAATGTGGAGGGAAGCCTGAATGAAAAAAGGTGGCAAGATGTCCTTCAGCTTCTTGATGAGGGAATCAATGTAATCAGTGCGGTTAATATCCAGCATATAGAGGCGTTGAACGATGAAATTCAGCGAATATCGGGAATAGAAGTAAAAGAGCGTATTCCGGATAGCGTTTTGGAAGAGGCAGATGAAGTCGTAAATATTGATTTGACGGCAGAGGAACTTTTGGCACGTCTGAAAGCAGGGAAAATATACCGTTCAGATAAAGTGGAGTGGGCGTTGTCTCATTTTTTTAATGCCGACAATATTCTGCAATTGAGGGAGTTGGCATTGAAAGAGGTTGCTTTGCGTGTCGCGAAAAAAGTCGAAGATGAAGTCGTAGTAGGTAATGTAGGAGTAAGACATGAAAAAATATTAGTGTGTATTAGTACCAATGAAAAAACACCTCGTAAGCTGATACGGAAAGCTGCACGGTTGGCAATTCATCATAATACGCAGTTCTCGGTTTTATATGTTCAGACACCGAAAGAAAGTGCCGACAGAATTCCGCTGGCGGTGCAGCGTCATTTGTTGAATCATTTTAAATTGGCGACGGAACTTGGGGGAGAAGTAATTCAGTTGCAGAAGTCAAATGTAATAGACGGAATTATAGAAACATGTGCAAATAATCATATTACTAAATGTTGTATAGGAAAACCTGAATTATCCTTTTTCTCGGCAATCTTTTCTATTATGAATTATAAAAAATTAGTGGACTTTTTATCAACTTCCAATATAGATTTAATTATTTTGGCTTAGATTTGGATTTCAAAATCTGAAAGAGTATGAGAATAAAAAATAAACTTACGTTAGGCATTTGCATCCTTTTTGCGATGATTCTTATGTTAGGTACGCTTGCCATAAGTTCGGTATATGAATTAGACCGGAATTCAAGAAATATTTATGATGCGAATAATAATTCTCTGAATTATGCCCGTAGTATGCTTGTGGCATTGGAAAAGATCGATTCAGACCCTGCCGCTTTAGATGTTTTTATTGAAAATTTGAGGTTGCAGGAGAAAAATATTACAGAAACAGACGAATTGCAGGCAACCCGTATTTTGAAGGAGCATTTAGAAGAATATCAAAAAAATCCGGATCGAAAATCTATCGGGAAAATGCGTGCCGATTTATATCGTATCATGGAGTTGAATATGATATCTATTTCTCATAAAAACCAGATGGCGGAAGCGGCGGCGGAGAACTCTCTATTATGGATTTCTGTTTTGTTCGTTTTCTGTATTTTGGTTTCCATAGGTCTTTTGGCCTATTTCCCTAAATATATCGTTAAGCCGATAAAAGAGTTGATCAAAGGAATTCAAGAAGTTGCTGATCAGAATTATAAAAAAAGGCTACCAACTGGGTTGGGTGTAGAGTTCGGCGGTGTTGCGGCTTCTTTTAATAAAATGGCAGAAAGGCTTGAAGAGTTTCATGATAGTTCAATATCCGATATTTTGTCGGGGAAAAAATACATCGAGGCGATTGTAAATAGTATCACAGAACCTATTATAGGTTTGAATGAAGAGATGCAGATTGTATTTGTCAATGAAGAAGCTCTTAATTTGTTGCATTTGAAAAAAGGTGATTTGTTATATCGTTCGGCAACAGAAGTTGCGTTAAAAAATGATCTGCTTCGTCGTTTAGTGAAAGAGTTGGTGTCTCCGAATGAAAAACAAGAACCTCTGAAGATATATGCAGATAATAAAGAAAGTTATTTTCAGGCAAAATATATTCCGATTCGGATTGTTGAAGCCGGTGAAAATGAACAGAAGAACATAGGAAATATTATTTTGTTGAATAATATCACGGAGTTTAAAGAGCGGGATTCGGCAAAGACAACGCTTATCTCTACTATATCTCATGAGTTGAAGACTCCTATTTCGGCGATTTTAATGAGTCTTAAACTATTAGAAGACAATCGGGTTGGAGAACTGAATGATGAGCAGAAACAACTTTCTGAGAGCATAAAAGAAAATAGTAACCGGCTTTTGAGTATCACGGGAGAGTTGTTGAATATGACTCAGGTCGAGACCGGCCGGTTGCAACTGATGCCTAAAATAACAAAACCGATAGAATTGATAGAATATGCGATAAAAGCAAATAAGGTTCAGGCAGATAAATTCGGTTGCCAGATAGAAGTCGAATATCCAGAAAAGATCAGCAAGCTGTTTGTTGATAGTGAAAAGATTGCTTGGGTGATCACGAATTTATTAAGTAATGCAATACGCTATACTCCGCAAAACGGACGTATAATTATCGGAGCGAAACAAGAGGGCGATATTGTGGAAATTTATGTACAAGATTTTGGTAAGGGAATAGATCCCCGTTATCATCAAAGCATATTCGACCGTTATTTCCGAGTTCCCGGAACAAAGGTGCAAGGTAGCGGTTTGGGGTTGTCTATATCTAAAGATTTTGTTGAAGCTCATAACGGAACATTGACTGTAGATAGTGAATTGGGAAAAGGTAGTCGGTTTACTCTTCGTTTTAAAGTTTAATAAAGTATTCAGCCAAATGAAACAACACACCATTTAATCCTCTCTCGAGAGATTGTATAAAAACTCAAAAACAAATAATAATCCACCTGTTTTCATTCCTATTTTAGAATGAAAACAGGAATAGCCTGACTGTACCAGCTTTTATTTTACAACCTATTCGGTCCAAGTAATCGTAAAAGTAGAGCTCAGTCGGACAGATAGGGGAGAATAGGCCTTACGTCCTGTCGCATTATTACCGGTTGTATTATACTGTATTTATCGGAATACGCCTGATAAATTTGTCTATTAACAAATCTATCAGGCGTATTCCGATTATCTCTGCTAATCCCGTCTTCTATGTTGTTGAACAGAAAACTTTGGCTGCGGAGTTGTAGTCTCCGGTATTATATCTCTTGGATTTGGATAACCGTAAGTAATTGCTTCCTACTACTTAATAAAATTTTAGACTCTTTTCCTCTATCCTATATGACTTTTTACACAGTATCTCAAAAGAAAAACCGACTATTCATGCGGGTTTTTTTCAAACTTGATTCGAGCAAGATTTAGTAGACAGGCTCTTAGAATTTATTCCGACCGGTCGAGTTTTTCATATTCTTTATCTGAAACAGGTTCAAGCCATTCGTTGGAAGCATCCTTACCGGGAATTTCGAACGCAAGGTGGGCAAACCAGCTATCGGATGCAGCTCCGTGCCAGTGTTTGACATTCGCGGGAATATGAATAACTGTTCCGGGAAGAATTTTTACTGCCGGTTTCCCTTCTTCTTGATACCAGCCACGTCCGGCTACTCCGATGAGCATTTGTCCACCACCATTTGTTGCACGGTGGATATGCCAGTTATTGCGGCAACGAGGTTCGAATGTAACATTGGATATATTTACCTGCTCGTGTGAAATAGGTGCAAGATAGCTGTTACCTATAAAATATTGAGCGTATGCGGTGTTTGGTTCTCCGATAGGGAAAATCATTTCACGCTGAAATTTGGCTTTTGCGTCGTTGCCGACACTGTCCTTTGCCCATACCTCTTTTGCGAGGTTGAAGGCAGCCCAAGCTTTTGGCCAACCTGCATAAAAGCCGATATGAGTGATAATTTCGGCAATTTCAGTTCGTGTAATTCCATTTTTCTTTGCTGATTGAAGATGGAAAATCAGAGAATTATCCGTAATACCTTGACTGATAAGAGATGTGATCGTAACCAGACTCCGGTCACGTAGCCCGAGTTTGTCAGTACGACTCCACACCTCACCGAAAAGAACATCGTCATTAAGTTCTGCAAATTTAGGAGCAAATTCTCCTAATTGATCACGTCCGGCCGTTTGTTTGATTTTTTCTTGTGCCATAATAAAAGGGATATTTATAACTAATGCAATAAACGTATATAAAATTTTATTTCTCATAATAATTCTTATTTAATTATTTGCTGTTATAAGTTCAGAAAAAATCAGTATAGTACTATTTTTGCAAGAGTGCGAGAGGAACTCAGTAGTTGTTTCGGTTATACCTGAAACATCGTTTACTCCTTTTTCCCGGAAAAATTTGTGATCCATAGCTTTCTATTTTTTTGTTAAGATTTCTGATTACAAAATTATTATGATAAGACAAATGGACATGTATATGATTTACGGATAATTGTACCCGAATCCCTGATTTTGAAACGAAATATATTTATTTTAGGAGCGATAGAATCTTTTTATTTGAAAATTAGTTATAAAGATTTTCAGATATAGGGGGAGATAGAGATGTTGTTCAAAACTAAAAACAGATCAATGTGCTAATCTTATGTTGTATTATCCAAATAAATTTCGAATCGACTATGGGTCGCGAAAGCATGTCTTTTTGTGACCTTTTGTGTCTTAGGTCACAGACATTATACAAAGAAAAAACTCCTACAATACTTTGATATTGTAGGAGTTGTACATTTACTGTCCATTTCTGTCCAGCGTTTCCGTGATCCGCCTGGGGCTCGAACCCAGGACCCCAACATTAAAAGTGTTGTGCTCTACCTGCTGAGCTAGCGAATCATCGCTTGCATTTGATTTTCCAAATGCGTTGCAAAGGTACGCTTTATTTTCGTTTCTGCAAATTATCCATGCACTTTTTTAATGCAATCTTGCTATTATCTAATTTGTTGCATAAATGTTTTTCAATATAGGTATCGTATGTTCTTTATTTATCTCTATTATTATAATTTATTACAATAATATGGTTATTTATATATTATTGTTTGTATTTAGGTTTATATATAATCATATTGTAACTTTGTATGTTTTTTTTTACAATAGTGTATATTTTACTTTTATTTAATATCAAAAAGATATTTTTTTTGTATTGAAAAATAACTTTTTGTTTTGATTATATGTGGTATTAATGAAATTTGCTTTTATATTATTATATACTGTATCTTTTTTGATATTTGTATTCTTTATAAATAAAATTTTTGTGATGATAGATTATTCCTTGAGAAAGGATAGGTTAAGTACTGGTATTTATTTATCTCTTTATAAGGAGGATTGTTAATTTTTAAAATAGAATAAGATGAAAAAGATTATTTTTAGATGCTTGTTTGTTATTGTTGCATTTTGTTTGTTCTTGGACGTAAAGGCGGAGACAAAGTCTCAGTTTAAAATTTCGCCCGGAGTAGATCTGGTAAGCAGTTATATTTGGAGAGGTGTTTATCAAACCGGTCCAGCGATTCAACCATCTTTAGCATTGTCTTATGCGGGGTTTTCACTGACTGCATGGGGATCTACGGATTTTAATTTTGCTTCTCCGGCTAAGGAGTTTGATCTCTCTTTGAACTATACTTTTAGCGGTTTAAGTCTTACTGTAACAGATTATTGGTGGTCAGGAGAAGGCGCCCGATATTTTAAATATAAAGATAGTCATTTTCTTGAGGGGACAATCGGGTATTATGGGGGAGAAAAATTCCCTTTATCATTAACATGGAGTACGATGTTCGGATTTAATTCCGATAAGAAAGCGAATGGGGATCGTTGCTTTTCTACTTATATTGAAGCCGGATATGACTTTTCTGTGAAAGGAGTAGATCTTACTGCAAGCTTGGGAGTTACTCCGTGGACAGGATTATATCATAGAGAAGGGACGAATGGTTTTGACGTGTCCTCAGTTTCATTAAAGGCAAGTAAAGAGATTAAAGTGACTGATAGTTTTGATTTGCCATTATTCGTTCAATGTATTTTTTCCCCGAATCAAGATAATGTGTATTTGGTTGTAGGTATGAGTTTCTAGATATTTAAAGGAGCAGAAGTCGATATTGTCGTTTGATAGGTTTATAGTAGTATAATAGCGCAGTTTGTCACGACATTTGTTTCTGTTTCCTTTTTATTTAAGAATAAAATTTCAAATTGAATTAAGGTATGAAAAAGATTGAAGCAATTATTCGTAGGACGAAGTTTGATGACGTTAAAGATGCCCTGTTGGAGGCCGATATTGAATGGTTTTCATATTATGATGTAAGAGGTGTCGGGAAGTCTCGTCAGGGACGTATTTATCGTGGGGTAGTGTATGACACCAGTTGTATAGAGAGAATTCTTATTTCTATAATTGTACGGGATAAGAATGTAGAAAAGACCGTGTCTGCTATTCTGAAGGCGGCAAAGACAGGAGAGATTGGGGACGGTCGTATTTTTATAATTCCGGTTGAGGATGCTTATCGTATTCGTACTGGAGAACATGGGGATATTGCGCTATATAATGCAGAGCAAGAAGAAGGTTTTGAGTGAAAAGGGTTAAGAGGGTTGTCTCAATTATGCTCGGATCAGATTTGATAGTTTCTGTCGAAAGTGTTTTCCTGTTTTATAAGGGATGATAGTAGGTTATCGGATAAGAGAAAACAGCTTGAAAGAAATCTTAAAATTTTCTTATCGGAGAATTTAGATAACAGACTCTATGAAAATGAATAAATAAGGTATTAATTAAGATTTGATAGTTATGAATAAGTATGGAATATGTAAAACCTCAAAATTGAGGTTTGGAATTGTTGTAGTGTTATTTTATTGTTTTATTGGGGTATGGGCGCAAGATACAGCTACTGTAAAGACCGATTCTGCAGCGATAACTCTTAGTTCTCAGACAGTTGTAGATACAGAGCCTGACGCTGTTTCGGCTACGATGAATAATATTGCCGATCTGGCGACGTCGCTTGATACGGTTTGGATGTTGTTGGCGGCTATGCTGGTATTTTGGATGCAGCCGGGATTTGCTTTGGTCGAAGCCGGATTTACCCGTACAAAAAATACTACGAATATATTGATGAAAAACTTTATCGATTTTATGTTCGGTTCTATTTTGTATTGGTTTATTGGTTTTGGATTGATGTTCGGCGTGGGAGGATTTGTCGGAACACCCCATTTCTTTGATCTGGATATTATGGATAAAATTATTGATAACGGGTTACCGATTGAAGGTTTCTTGATTTTCCAAACGGTATTCTGTGCGACATCCGCAACTATTGTTTCTGGTGCGATGGCCGAACGAACAAAATTTTCTATGTATCTTGTATATACAATATTTATAAGTGTATTAATATATCCCGTGTCTGGTCATTGGACTTGGGGAGGCGGCTGGTTGATGAATAGTGACGAAAGTAGTTTTATGATGAAAACTTTCGGTATTACATTTCATGATTTTGCAGGTTCTACTATAGTACATTTGGTCGGTGGAGTACTTGCTTTTGTCGGTGCGGCTATTCTGGGACCTCGTATAGGGAAATATGGGAAAGATAAAAAATCGAGAGCTATTCCGGGACATAGTCTTACACTTGCAGCATTAGGAGTGTTCATCCTTTGGTTGGGATGGTTCGGGTTCAACCCCGGGTCTCAATTGGCTGCATCGGGTGAGATAAATCGTATCGCAATTTCTCATGTATTCCTTACTACTAATTTAGCAGCATGTGCAGGAGGATTCTTTGCATTAATCGTTAGCTGGTTGAAATTTGGTAAACCGTCTTTATCTCTTACGTTAAATGGTGTATTGGCGGGATTGGTAGGTATTACGGCTGGCTGTGATCTGGTTTCTCCAGCCGGTTCGGTTATAATCGGTGCTATTTGTGGAGCCGTTATGATTTATTCTGTCGGTTTTATTGATCATGTGTTAAAGATTGATGATCCGGTAGGTGCTTCTTCCGTACATGGAGTTTGTGGTTTTTTAGGTACGATTCTGGTCGGTTTATTTGCTACGACTGACGGTTTATTTTATTCCGGCAATTGGAACTTTTTCTTTGCTCAGATTTTCGGCTCATTGGTTGTAGGTTGTTGGGCAGGAGTCATGGGATATATCGTATTTAAAGGATTGGATATCGTTCATGGACTGAGAGTACCAAGTCGTGTAGAAGAAGAAGGTCTTGATATTTATGAACATGGAGAAACTGCTTATAATAATTAATTTATTCTAGAATCTGTTTCAATTTCGTTCAAGTTTGATTTAGATTTTTTATCGAAAAATTTAAATTGGCTTTTGATTAATTGGAGTGTTTGGCCCGGTTTACAACCGGGCTTTTTTGTTAATAAGTTTAATTTTTTTCTTTTGAAATTTTCTATATAATAATTTGTTGTAATATTGGTATTAATACTTTCATTTTATTGAAATTATTTCTGTCTATATTTTAAATTGTAATATACGGGTTGTTTTTATAAATATTTATATATAAACTTTTTTTCTTTATGTATTTCATAAAGAAATAAAATAATACATTTGTGAAGCATTTTGCTAATATTATTGCTTTTATTAAAACAAAATGATTTTGATAATGAAAAAAATAGATCAAATTAATATTGAAAGAGGTCTGTATGATACTTCTTATGAGCATGATGCTTGCGGTGTCGGGATGTTGGTAAATATTCATGGTGGCAAATCTCATGATTTGGTCGATTCGGCTCTTAAGGTTTTAGAGAATATGAGACATAGAGGAGCTGAAGGTGCTGACAATAAGACAGGGGATGGTGCAGGAATTTTGCTTCAGATTCCTCATGAGTTTATTTTGTTACAGGGAATTCCAGTTCCGGAAAAAGGGAAATATGGTACTGGGCTAATATTCCTTCCTAAAGATGTAAAATTGCAGGACATGATATTGAGTATCATGATTGACGAGATAGAGCGGGAAGGATTGACATTAATGCATTTGAGAAAAGTTCCGGTAAATTCCTCTATATTAGGTCGTGAGGCTTTAGCAACAGAACCAGATGTGCGTCAAGTGTTTATTACAGGGTGTAATAATCAGCAAGAGTTGGAGAAAAAGTTATATCTCATTCGTAAGCGGATTGAAAAGAAAATACGTTTGTCGGATGACACGATACAAAAGGATTTTTATATCGTGTCGCTTTCTTCCCGAAGTATTATTTATAAAGGTATGCTTTCCTCTTTACAGTTAAGGCATTATTATACCGATCTTACTAATCACTATTTCACGAGCGGCTTGGCGTTGGTACATTCTCGTTTCAGTACCAATACTTTCCCGACATGGAGTTTGGCTCAACCGTTCAGATTATTGGCTCATAATGGCGAGATCAATACAATACGGGGAAACCGGGCTTGGATGGATGCTCGGGAGAGTGTTTTGGAATCTCCCGCATTAGATAATATAGGAGACATTCGTCCTATCATACAGCCGGGTATGAGTGACAGTGCCTCATTGGACAATGTGTTGGAATTTTTAGTGATGTCGGGATTGAGCCTTCCGCATGCAATGGCTATTCTTGTACCGGAAAGTTTCAATGAAAAAAATCCTATATCCGAAGATCTCAAGGCTTTTTATGAGTACCATAGCATTCTTATGGAACCGTGGGATGGTCCGGCTGCGCTTTTATTCTCGGACGGACGTTATGCCGGTGGAATGCTTGATCGGAATGGACTACGTCCGGCTCGTTATCTTATTACTAAAAATGATATGATGGTGGTAGCTTCGGAAGTCGGCGTTATGGATTTTGAGGCGAACGAGATAAAAGAAAAGGGGCGGTTACAGCCCGGTAAAATATTATTGGTTGATACCGAAGAGGGGAAAATATATTATGATGGGGAATTAAAAAAACAATTGGCAGAGGCTTTCCCATATCGAACATGGTTGGCAGCTAACCGGGTTGAACTTGACGAGTTGAAATCCGGGCGTAAAGTTGAACATCGTGTGACCGACTATGACCGTATGTTACGAGCATTTGGTTATACACGAGAGGATATAGAGCGTGTTATCATACCAATGAGTGTGAATGGTGCAGAGCCTGTATCTTCGATGGGAAATGATACCCCTCTGGCAATATTGTCTTCCCGTCCGCAGTTATTATATAATTATTTTCGTCAACAATTTGCACAAGTGACCAATCCTCCGATCGATCCTATAAGAGAGGAGCTGGTCATGAGCCTGACAGAGTATATCGGAGCTGTCGGTAACAATATTCTTGTTCCGAGCGAATCTCACTGCAAAATGGTAAAACTCAATTATCCCATATTGAGCAATACTCAGTTGGATATCCTGTGTAATATTCGTTACAAAGGTTTCAATACGATAAAGTTACCTATGCTTTATGTGGTAGCAGAAGGAAAGGACGGAATGCGTGATGCTCTTGATCATTTGTGCAAGAGTGCCGAACAAGCAGTCGATGATGGAGTAAATTATATTGTATTGAGTGACAAGAATGTTGATAGAGTACATGCGCCTATACCCTCATTATTAGCTCTTTCTGCAGTACATCATCATTTGATTTCTGTACAGAAGCGTGTTCAGACGGCATTGATTGTCGAGACCGGAGAAATGAGAGAAGTTATGCATGCTGCTTTATTATTGGGATATGGAGCAAGTGCCATTAATCCTTATATGGCTTTTGCCGTGTTGGATGAATTGGTTCGGAAACAAGAAATCCAGTTAAATTACGAAACGGCAGAAAAAAATTATGTAAAAGCTATATGTAAGGGCCTTTTCAAGGTAATGAGCAAGATGGGCATTTCTACGATCCGAAGTTACAGAGGAGCTAAAATATTCGAAGCAGTCGGTTTATCTGCCGAATTGAGTAAGAGTTATTTCGGCTCTACGACAACACCGATAGGAGGTATTCGTTTAGATGAGATCGCTTCTGATGTGGCAGCGTTTCATTGGGATGCTTTTGGTGGAGATGTAGGTGCTTTTCTGCCGAATAGGGGAGTTTATTCATATCGTAAAGACGGAGAAAAGCATGCATGGAATCCGGAAACGATATCTGCTTTGCAGTTAGCTACACGTTTAGGCAGTTATAAGAAATTTAAAGAATATACACATAGTGTCGATGAAAAGAGTGATCCTGTATTTTTACGTGATTTTCTAACGTTTAAAAAGAATCCTATTCCTATCGAAGATGTAGAACCCGTTTCGCATATTATGAAGCGTTTTGTTACAGGAGCAATGAGTTTCGGGTCTATCAGTAAAGAAGCTCATGAGACAATAGCTTTGGCAATGAATAAAATTGGCGGACGTAGTAATACTGGAGAAGGAGGAGAAGATCCCGTTCGTTTCGTTCCTTTGGAAAACGGACTTTCCATGCGTTCGGCAATAAAACAGGTCGCTTCCGGACGTTTCGGTGTTACGACAGAATATTTGGTGAATGCCGATGAAATACAAATAAAAGTGGCACAAGGGGCTAAACCCGGAGAAGGCGGACAACTGCCCGGTTATAAAGTGAACGAAGTCATTGCAAAGACGCGTCATTCCATTCCCGGTATTTCCCTTATTTCTCCGCCACCGCATCATGATATTTATTCGATTGAGGATTTGGCTCAGCTTATATTCGACCTGAAAAATGTGAACCCCAAAGCGGAAATAAGCGTCAAGTTAGTTTCTGAGAGCGGAGTCGGAACAATTGCTGCCGGAGTTGCTAAAGCCAAGGCCGATCGAATTATCATTTCAGGTGCTGAAGGAGGAACGGGAGCTAGTCCTGCCAGTTCTATCAGATATGCCGGTATGCCTCCTGAGATCGGGTTAAGTGAGACTCAGCAAACACTCGTATTGAACGGACTTCGCGGACAGGTGAGGTTACAAACCGACGGACAATTGAAAACCGGAAGGGATATTGTTTTGATGGCTCTTCTTGGGGCAGAAGAGTTTGGCTTTGCAACTTCAGCTTTGATTGTTCTCGGGTGTGTTATGATGCGCAAGTGTCACATGAATACATGTCCGGTAGGAGTTGCTACACAAGATGAAGAGTTACGCAAACGTTTTCACGGTCGTCATGAATATTTGGTGAATTTCTTTACGTTCCTTGCAGAAGAAGTTCGGGAATATCTTGCAGAAATGGGATTTACAAGTTTAGATGAAATTATCGGACGTGCCGATTTGTTGGAAAGAAAGGATATACGTAGTAACCCAAAGTATGACCTGCTCGATTTTTCACGGTTGACTTATTTCCCTGAACAAGCTGCAATGACGGCAATTCGGCAGATAAAAAGTCAAGATCATCGTATCGATCATGTAAAGGATAGAGAGATAATTCAACAAGCCGCAGCGGCAATCGAATCTCGGAAAGAAATATCTTTAGATTATACGATTGCCAATACCGATCGTTCTGTAGGAGCTATGTTGTCGGGACACATTGTTTCTTTATATGGAAGAGAAGGTTTGCCTGAACATACGTTGAACGTAAAATTCAAAGGTTCTGCAGGACAAAGTTTCGGCGCTTTTTTGGTAAATGGAGTTCATTTCAAACTCGAAGGTGAAGCGAATGACTATCTTGGGAAAGGATTGAGTGGAGGACGCATCAGCCTGATGCCTCCAATACGTTCTACATTTATCGCTGAAGAGAATACGATTGCAGGAAATACATTACTCTATGGCGCTACATCGGGAGAGGTGTTTATAAATGGACGTGTCGGAGAACGTTTTGCTGTTCGCAATTCAGGAGCAATAGCGGTTGTTGAAGGGGTAGGCGACCACTGTTGTGAGTATATGACCGGAGGAAGAGTTGTGGTTTTAGGTGTTACCGGACGGAATTTCGCTGCCGGAATGAGTGGCGGAGTTGCTTATGTTTGGAATAAAAATAATGATTTCGATTATTTCTGCAATATGGAGATGGTAGAGCTATCTTTGATTGAAGAAAGCTGCTATCGGAAAGAGCTACACGAACTGATCCGTATGCATTATTATTATACGGGGAGTAAATTAGCAAAAGTTATGCTTGACGAGTGGGATAAGTATGCAGATCAATTTATTCAGGTTGTTCCTATTGAATATAAAAAAGTCTTGCAGGAAGAGCAGATGCGTAAATTGCAGCAGAAGATTGCTGACATGCAAAGAGATTATTGATACTCTTTCAATATCTTAATTTTTAGTTGTTTATTAGATGAATTGTTAAAAAATAGATATAATGGGAAATCCGAAAGCATTTCTTACTATACACCGGCAAGAAGCCGGATATCGTCCGGTACATGATCGTATCGAAGATTTTAGTGAAGTGGAACAAACATTAAATAGCGCTGATCGGAAAAATCAGGCATCTCGTTGCATGGATTGCGGTGTGCCGTTTTGCCATTGGGCTTGTCCTGTCGGGAATAAACAACCTGAATGGCAAGACTTGCTTTATAGGGGAAAATGGCGGGAGGCCTATATGATATTGGCGGAAACTTGCGATTTCCCGGAATTTACAGGACGCATCTGTCCCGCATTATGTGAAAAAAGCTGTGTGTTGAAATTAAGTGCGGATGAGCCTGTCACGATCCGGGAAAACGAGGCCGCTATTATGGAGGCCGCTTTTAGGGAAGGATATGTAAAACCCGTATCTCTGAAGCGTAACGGAAAAAAAGTCGCTGTGGTCGGTTCTGGTCCAGCAGGTCTTACTGTTGCGAATCGTTTGAATCATAAAGGGTATGAAGTTACCGTGTATGAAAAACATGAGCTGCCTGGAGGTCTGCTTCGTTTCGGTATTCCGAACTTTAAATTAAGTAAGGTTGTAATAGATCGCCGTATTCGCCTTATGAGAGAAGAAGGAATCAATTTTGTCTTGAATACAGAAATCGGAAAAGATATTCCGGCAAAAGATTTGGTTGAAAAGTATGATGCCGTGTGTATAGCAATCGGTGCGGAAGTCCCGAGAGATTTGCCGATTGAGGGACGAGATATGAAAGGTATATATTTTGCGTTAGAATTGCTCGGACAACAAAATCGAGTGTTAGAAGGTATTATTCCGCAATCTGAAGATTTGATTTCGGCTAAAGGAAAAAAAGTTTTGGTCATAGGGGGTGGAGACACCGGTTCGGATTGTGTCGGAACATGCAATCGTCATGGAGCTGCGAAAATAACGCAGATAGAAATTATGCCGAAACCTCCGGTACATGATAATCCGCAAACACCTTGGCCTATGTATCCTATGGTGTTGAAAACAAGTAGTTCGCATGAAGAAGGCTGTGAACGGCGTTGGTTGTTGAATGCTATCAGATTTATCGGTGAAAAGAATAGGCTAAAGGCCGTAGAGGTAGAAGAAGTGACTTGGAAACGAGATGAAAATGGCCGTATGCAGATGCTTCCGACAGGTAAAAAAGAGGTCATTGATGCCGATTTGGTATTTTTGGCAATGGGCTTTGTACACCCTGCATTGGAGGGAATTGTTTCCGAGTTGGGGCTTACTGTGGATGCTCGGAAAAATATAGCTGTCGATTCTTTACAAAAAAGCAATGTAGATAAGGTCTTTGCTTGTGGCGATGCGACTACGGGGGCAAGTTTGGTAGTAAAAGCGATGGCTGCCGGAAAGAAGACAGCTGAAGCCATAGACCGATATTTAAAATAACCAAATAACGATAAATGATATGTGTGGGATAGTAGCAGTATTAGATATAGCTTCAGGAGATGTAACGAAATTACGTTCTCAAGTTTTGAAAATGTCCGACAAGTTGCGGCATCGTGGTCCGGATTGGTCCGGTATTTATACCGGAGAGAAAGCGATTCTTGCGCATGAAAGGCTTTCGATCGTAGATCCTCAGTCAGGAGGACAACCGCTTAAGAGTAAAGACGGAAAAATCATTTTGACGGTGAATGGTGAAATTTACAATCATTTGGCGATTCGTGAACAGTTAAAAGGTGAGTATGAATTTCAGACGGGTTCCGATTGTGAGGTGATACTTGCTTTGTATCGGAAAAAAGGAATTCATTTTCTTGAGGATCTGAACGGGATATTTGCCTTTGTGTTATATGATGAGGAAAAAGATGAATATCTGGTTGCCCGTGATCCGATAGGGGTTATCCCTCTCTATATAGGTACAGATAATGCCGGACATATTATGGTAGCTTCAGAGTTGAAAGCTTTGGAAGGGTATGCCGTTCATTATGAACCCTTTTTACCGGGGCATTATTATTATAGTAAAGAGAAAAAACAAGTGCGTTGGTATGTTCGCGATTGGATGGAGTATGATGCTGTAAAAGACAACCCGGTCGATATATCTGATTTAAAGAGGTCTTTAGAAGCTGCTGTACAACGGCAGTTGATGAGTGATGTCCCTTACGGAGTTTTATTGTCCGGAGGCTTGGATTCTTCGATAATCTCAGCTATTGCGAAAAAATATGCGGCAAAACGGATAGAGAATGACAGTAAGACGGATGCCTGGTGGCCACAACTGCACTCTTTCGCTGTAGGTTTGAAAGGCGCTCCGGATCTGAAGGCTGCTAAAAAAGTCGCGGACTATATCGGGACGGTTCACCATGAAATCAATTATACGGTACAAGAAGGATTGGATGCTATACGGAACGTTATTTATTATATCGAAACTTATGATGTGACTACAGTAAGAGCTTCGACACCGATGTATCTTTTAGCTCGAGTTATCAAGTCAATGGGGATTAAGATGGTATTGTCCGGAGAAGGAGCGGATGAAGTATTCGGAGGATATCTCTATTTCCATAAAGCACCGGATGCAAAAGCTTTTCATGAAGAGACTGTACGAAAAATTAGTAAATTGTATCTATATGATTGTTTGCGCGCTAATAAATCCTTATCAGCTTGGGGAGTTGAAGGGCGTGTGCCTTTCCTTGATAAAGAGTTTCTTGATGTTGCCATGAGATTAAATCCCGAAGCTAAAATGTCACCGGGAAAAGTTATTGAAAAGAAAATTTTGCGGGAAGCCTTTTCTGATATGTTGCCGGATGAGGTTGTATGGAGGCAGAAAGAGCAATTCTCGGATGGCGTCGGGTATAGTTGGATCGATTCGTTAAAACAGTTGACTTCAAATTTAGTCTCGGATGAAGAAATGGCTCATGCATCCGAAAAATTTCCCGTACAAACCCCTATGAATAAAGAAGAATACTATTATCGTTCGGTATTCGAAGAACTGTTCCCGAGTAGGAGTGCGGCGTTGACAGTTCCGTCTGTTCCATCTGTCGCTTGTAGTACGGCTGAAGCGTTGGCTTGGGACGAGGCATTTAGAAATTTGAACGATCCTTCAGGTCGTGCGGTAAAAGGAGTTCATGCCGATAGTTATTGAGCTCTTTCAATATTTATAGTTGGATTGTATCAAGGGGCTGTCCAAAAAGTCGGATAGCCCCTTTTGCTATTGTTTATTTCGGTAAA